>CANGIC010000007.1 GCA_947453795.1 Flavobacteriales bacterium | reverse complement strand
GTTTTCTGCACGGGATTGCTTGCTGCTGTTTCCGGTGGCTATGCATTTTACACCATTTTTGCACCCAAAGGGGATGCGGTAAGTGACAATCCATTGGCATGGGGATGGGTGCTTTTGGCCCTGTTTTTTGCCGTAGTTTGGGGATCTATTATTTTAAACATGGACCGCTTCATTGTGTCCAGCACAGGAAAGGGTGATGGCAAAGATTCGATTTCAGGTAAAGAACTCTTGCAGGCATTGCCGCGGATTATCATTGCCTTCATTCTTGGAATTGCGATTTCAACTCCATTGGAGGTGCGCATTTTGAAAACGGAAATTGATGCTGAATTACAGAAAAAACAGGACAAGTATTTAATTGAGCTGAATCAAAATACAGATGCCCAAAAGGAAATGGAAATGAAGGCGAAGAAAGACGATCTCGCCAAAGTGGAGAAGGAGCAAATGGACATTGAATCAACATTTGAAAAACGGCGAATGGAAATTCAAGATGCGCGCAAACGTCTGGAAGATGAAATTGCTGGTCGTATAGGATCAGGGAAGGCCGGTGAAGGTCCGGCAGCAAAAACGCAACGTGAAAACTTGAACAAGCAAGAGGCAGAACTAGAAGCGAAAATTGCATCAAAAGCACCTGAAATTCAAGGGTTAAAAGATCGTCAGAAACGCTTGATGAAAGAAATTGATGTCATTGATAAAAGTCGTGATAGTGAGTACAAGAAAAATCAGCAAATGGCCTATCAACTGGATGGTTTGTTGGAGCGGATCCATATCTCACACGAATTGAGTTTTTGGATTCCAATCATTATCTTCTTGGTGCTTTTCTCTATAGAAGCGGGGCCGATCTTCTTTAAAATGATGATGAACAAAGGGGCGTATGAATACCTGGTGGAGAACAATAAAAAACGCATTGAAGCGCAACATGGCATTGTGTTTTCTGAGTCTGTTGTAGATACACAAAACGGGTCAAAAGATGCTGAAAAAGTAAGTTTCCTCGAAATTGACCATGAACTGAATGTCAAGAAAATGCAGTTGGCCGAGCAAGATAAACTTGCTTCTCAAGTGGTCAATAAGTGGAGCGAATCGACGGGAAAAAAGATCAATGATAACCCAGAAGACTTCTACAAAGAATCGTAAATGGAGCGCCTAGCGACCTTGCTTTTTGGATTGGATACCAAACACTTGCTTCGGTGCTCGTCGGGGGAGAGGTCTGCCTATGCGAAAGCAACATTTTATTTCATCTTGGTCATCTCTGCGTCCTTTCTTTCACTGTATTACTTCTTTTATTTGTTGTCCTTAGACTATGCCTTGTCCTTGCCACTGGCTGGGGTGCTCACTTTTGTGTTTTTCTCCATCATACGTTTTACGCTGTTGACTATTCAATTGCCAATAGGTGAGGTGGTCACTATGAAAAAATTGATTGTGAATGGCGCGAATATCTTTCGGATTGTACTCTTCATGTTGCTGGTTTTTACTTTGATTGTTCCGATCAGTGCTTTTGTGTTTCGCCAATCCATCTCCCAGGATTTACAGGGCTATAAAAATCAAGTGTATGTTAATTTTGCCCAATCGAAGCAGCGCATGACTGACCAACAGCTGGGCTCTATTTCCATGCTCATTGAAAAAAAGGAAAGTGAACAAAAAATCATCTTTAACACTGAAAAGAATGTGCGCATTCAGCAATTCAAAATCCGACACATTCATAAACAAATTGATGTATTGGAAAAGAAATTGAGTGTAAAGAAGGCACTTTTAGTAAAAAACAACCGACACTTATTGGCCCATTTTAGAAAAGAACTGAAGCACGCGGGAATGCCCTTCAAGCGTTTTGAGTTACTCTTTCATCAGCCAAATTCAGGTTTGGTATTGTTTCTTCTCTTCGCACTTTTCTTCTCGCTGCTACCGGCCTACATGTATGTTCGCTATGCCACATCCTATCTGTATGGAAAGTACTTTGGAGATGAAATGGTGCTGGTGATTGCAGCAGAATATTCAAAAATGAAGAAGGACTGCGCGGAGTATCTCTTACAGAATTACAACTATTCGCTTTCGCACGAATCCTTGTACGAAGATCCTCCATTTAATCGGACACGCATTTTTAAAACGCCAACAAAGCGCACAACAATCAAACTTTTCGATCACTTCGAACAGCTACAATGAGCGAAGCAAAGGAAATAGCGCCAATGTGGGTGAACGGTCGACTGGAATGTAGTTTTACGACGGCACCTTATTTAACGGATGAAAGTAAGGGGCTCACCTTAAATCACATTCAACCGATTGGTCGAAAGGTGCTCTCAAATGCTGCGCCGCATACGGGAGAATTGCCGAGCACATGGAATGGATCATTTTTGGAAGACCGCTATCTGTTGGGTTTGGAAGTTTTTCCGGCCCTTTCAGGTGAATATCCACTCGACATAGCACGAAAATTCAATGCCGAAGAGGTCACAATCCTAAATCCAGAAATTTCTGAAATCCGCGAGGTTGACGGTGTTCGACATGGGGTATTGAAAGCAGATGTCGTGTGTAAATTGCGAAGACTAAATGACCAAGTATTCAACGACCAACTAAAACAACGTAAATCCATTCACGGAACTCATTCATTTCTAGATGGTTCTACCAATGGCTGTTTGCCTGGCGTTTCAAGAGGTGGATGCGCGAATGTTTCTACAATGGGTTCGGGCTGTCTAAATATGCCGCTGTCTGGTGGCTGTTTAAATTTGGGTAGAATAGGATGTGGTGGTCTCATCAGTGTTTTGCTCTTACTCGGATTGCTGACATTATTGTTGCGCACTTGTGACGATAAGAGGACCGATCGAGACGCCAGTGATTCCACGGAGCAAAATGACCGAGATGATTCAGATTGGTTTACACCAGATTCTACCGACAATGACAAGCGGAGAGACAATTCGGATGCCGATGAAGCGAGAAGAGACAAGACCGATTCAGACGATACGCGCAATACGGATGATGCGAATACTCATTCAAGGGATACGGTGGAAATCATTGAAACAGAATCACTCGTTTTACCGAACGTTCAATTCTATACCAACAGCAACCGCCTTCTTCCAAGTTCAGCAAAGGATTTGGATCGCTTAAGCTTGTATTTGCTGGAGCACTTAGCGTGTAAAGCCAATATTTATGGACATACCGATAGCCGTGGGAATGACAACTCCAATTTGCGCTTATCACAAGCACGCGCCAATAGTGTTCGGGCCTATTTAATTGAAAAAGGAATTGACCCGGTGCGCTTGAAGGCCATTGGAAAAGGAGAAACAGAACCACGCGCATCGAATGATTCGCAAGAGGGGATGCTCATGAACCGACGCGTTGAAATTGAAATCATTCACGGAAGAAAAATTAAGCCACGCAAGAAGTGAAAGAAAAGGTAATATATCTGCAAGGTAAGGTGAAGGGCTTCTTCCGTCAGGGAGATAGTCACACTTCTGGCGCCTATACTTTTTCGGAACGCCTTCTTCATGTTGGAGATGTTTATGATGCCATCGCGATCGATGAGGTGGATTTGGAAGAACATTGCGTGGGTCAGTATTTTCGATCAACCCGTCACCATACCCTGCGGTTTTTTGTCAATGAGGGCGAATACATCGCAGAACGGGTGAAGCATTTTGTCATTCGAGATCTTATTATTGCGGATAAAGTCACACTTGAAAATGAGCAGTTGATTCCTTTTGAAGGAACAATTTTAATCAAGTTAACAAAGCCATTACCGCCACCGCCTCCCGTAAAATCAACATCTTTATTGGGGTCAAAACTTACATCGGTCACTGGTGGAGCAGCGAACTCAGGTTGTTTTGGTCGGTCAATGACGCTGTTGACTGCTCCTTTGCAAGGTCAACAACCTGTTTTGCCGAATGCACCAACCATAAGCCGCGGGAAAGAATTAATTTCTTTGTTGCTAGGCGCTGCTTTAATGACGTTCATTTTAGGTTCATTGCTTCATTTCTCAGGCGCAAACAGCGTCTTATCCTATCTTCTACCTGCGGTATTTTTTGCATCTATCGTCCTTCATGGACTTTTTAAGCATTTCCCTTCCTTACAAAATCACTTGGGCATTCAACGTCCATTGCTCAATTTTTTTGCATGGGCACTTATTTTAGGGAATTTGTTCGGAATGATCAAACTCGGACCTCATTTCAGCAATGTACATGGTTTGCTTTTGGGTATTTCTCTGTTCCTGATCGCACGAACGGGAAAATTTGTTCGATCACTGGGATGGATTCTTCTTGCCCTTCAGTTGTTGTTCTATTTCTCCCAAGTTCGTGATGCACTTAAGGAGGATCAAAAGAAGGAGGATAGCGAATATGTTGAACCTGAGGATGACGACGTAATCGAGACCGAGGTGGACTCTATGCATGTCACTACAAAAGAAAAGGATACGCTAAAATTGAAATTTCGCATCCACAAGTTGAATTGGAAGGACAATGGAAGCAGGAACTATGCGGCCACCTTTAAGGTCAGGGATGACTACTATCATATTTCCAGAATTAAACGCGATCAACTCCAAGTAGATGCAGAGTCATCCCAGGCCTATTGGCGTCAAATTTATCGCCGATTGACATCCGAACGCGCGGAATATTTAAATGAGGTGCTTGATGAATATAGCCGCATCATCAAAAAGAAACAGCTGAATAGACAAAAAGCTGCCGACATGATTGTCACCTCAATTCAAAATATCCCCTATTGCTTAGTGCATGATTTGACACATAGCGAGGCCGACCGAACCTACGGTGGATTTATTACGGAGTGGCACCAGACGGGAGGACCATGTCTTGAATTGATTAAGTTCGGTTTGCAGTCCCCGACTGAATTTATGGGCAACTTTAAAGGCGATTGTGATACACGGAGCGTACTTCTCTATCATGTATTGACCCGACTTGGCTACAATGTGGTGGTGTTGGCATCCGATCAATATGGACATGCCATTTTGGGGATTTCTGGAAATTATAGAGGAAAGTCGATTGCCTACAATGGATTGAATTACTACGCATGGGAAACAACATATCCGGGTTATGAACCCGGGGTGCTGTCCGATGAATGCGGAAATATGCGCTACTGGTATGTAGCACTTGGACCTAAAAACTAAAATGTAAAAAAGATGACGAATTTATTTGGACCTGCAGGAATTGAGCTTTTGCTCGCAATGATGATCGGTATCATGACGGTGTATTTTACCAAAATGGTAATGATGAACTTTTACATCAGAAAAACCAACGAAGTTGATCCGTACAAGAATCTTTCGTTCATGATTTTTTTGAGTGGAACAATTTTCTCCGTTGCCTACATCACCTTTGGCATCATGCAACCGCTTACAGCGACGTTTAAAGTGCTGAATAGCTCAGGTGAAGTAGGATTTTCCTATATTTTATCCTGCCTGCAATACACAGGGTTATTCCTGTTGTTGGGCTATGTATTTAGCGGAATCATCATTTTTATTGCCTACAAGCTATTTGCCATTATGACGACTCAACTCAAAGAATACGAGGAAATTAGGGATAACAATGTAGGGGTTGCCATCTTGTTGGTTACACTCACTATAGTAACTGCCATGTTCGCGAAGGAACCTTTCATCGTATTCTTGGAGTCTTTTATCCCTTACCCGGATGTGCCAAGTATCATGTAGCACACTTAAATTACTTGCTCCCGAACAAATCGATTAACGCATCTGTCATTTCTGGTTCATCACTTGTTTTTGATGCCCCAAATTCAATTTCCAGGCAAAACATAGCCAATGTTGAAACTCTTATTTTATGGTCTAGCTCTTTATGAATTTTGTGAATTTTCACAAGCACTGGTATACTAGCCAGCATCATCGCCCATGCAGGACAATTGAAATATGCGGCCACTAAGAGCACGAGTAACCATGCGGGTGCCATGATGTGTTTTTTGGTCTTTGAGTTCCGTAAATTTCTGAGACAACTTTGGTATTCACCCTTTCCGTCCCATTTTTTCTTGCACATCTCGAGATAGATTTCTCTTTTACTTCTGGCCATTTCAATTGTTTTGAAGATTCCCTTAGAAACGATTGATATTAATGGAAATAACATGTTAAGAAAATGGAATCAGCATGCAAATGCTATCAATTCTATGCACTAGTTCTTTCGTACAATGCATTTGGCACATAAGCTATGCTGAAACTTCTTCATCCTCCTCATCCACATGCAATAAATGCAACAACCTATGGGCAATTGGGGAGATGAAAATCGCCGCAGTTGTCAAGAAAACGATACCGCTAAACAAAGCATACAAGGATGAGAAAACCTTTCCTCCTGTGGTCGTAAGAATATTTCCAGGTCCCATACCCGTGAGGATCATCGAGGCATTGTAAAAACTATCAATCCAGGAGAGATTGGCATAATGCCGGTAACCAAGCACTCCGATAAGCAAGGACACAGCCATAAAACTCAGGGATATCAAGAAGAATTTAATCATCCGAAGGATGAAGTCTTTCGTCGATAGAATATTCTTGTTGGGTTTGCGCTTTTTCATCATGTCTTTGACGGATAGGTGTGCTTTTTCAACTGTAAAATTACAAGGATGATCCAAATCAATGTTATGGCAAAGGTGATCTTTTGAATTAGTGGTAGAAATTCAATGCCGAAATTGGTGATGTACATAATGCAGTTCATGAAAATGAAGCCAAGACAAACAACACCAAAGTAGGATAAAAAGTCTCGCTTGTTGCGAAAAAGTTCGTAGAACAGCAGTGTGAATGAGACAGCGCCTGTGATTACAGCCGCGTAGATGATTCCATCGTGCCAATTGGTGAAAATTAACGCGGAAAAGAGCATGGATAACATACCGCAATACCGCATGACACTTCGGATAAGTCGACTTTTTTCATAGACCATTTTAGGAATGTTCCACCAAAAAACAGAAACCGACACCGATAAGATTACCATACCAATCATGGCATAAGGGCGTGCAAGATTTCGCACCCCATTTTTTGCATTTTCACCCAATAATTCACACCAATAGTTGTCCGCCCAGCTGAATCCAATGGCGTGCAAGTGGGCATTAGAACCCCCCGGATAATGTGCTGCTGCAATAAAAAAGAAGACGACAAATAACGAGATTCCGCCGATGGAAAAAATGGGCCAAAACGCAATGCTGGATTGGTGTTCCCCATTCATGCTACTCTTTTTTACGGTCTGGATTTTGGCGAATAAATGAATCCCATCCACCACCTTTCGATTTGTTGTGTTCGCCTATACCTTTAGAAAAATGATGACATACCGCCACAGCTAGACCATCAGTAGCATCTAGGTATTTGGGCATTTCCTCAAACTTGAGAAGCTTTTGTAACATGGCTGCAACTTGTTCTTTCGAAGCACTACCACTTCCTGTAATGGCCTGTTTTACGCGTTTCGGTGAATATTCTTCAAAAGGAATATTGTGGCTTAAACCTGCAGCAATCGCTACACCCTGGGCACGACCTAGTTTCAACATAGATTGCACATTTTTCCCAAAGAATGGCGCTTCAATGGCTAGTTCATCTGGTTTGTATTCCTGAATGATTCCAGAAATACGATCGAAGATGCGCTTGAGTTTATCGGGGTGTGTCGGCAACTTGTTGAGTTGAACAATGCCGAAGTTGAGCATGGTCAATTGATTCTTCTGCACATGAATAAGTCCATATCCCATAATCGTGGTTCCGGGGTCAATTCCGAGAATAATCTTATCTTCAACCATTCAAAATTTCTTCGTTGTATAAAGCTATAAAAAATAGGCAGACAATCTTCAATTTCCTCAAATTGCTTGCCTTTGTCGTGCTCATTATTTTTATGGTTCAACGCTTTCAACATCAAGACTGGAATCAACAAGTAATTGGATTGAAGCATCCTTTTTATTTAATTATTGGATTTTTACTCATACCATTGAATTGGTGGACAGAATGGCGAAAATGGAACTTGTCGTTGGATTGTGCAGCGGTGAAAAGGGAAAAATCAACGCGCTTTCACAGCTTCTTGGCGGGGATGATTACAGGCATGCTGACGCCAAACATGCTCGGAAACTTCATCGGCAGGGTGCTTTATTTCGAGCGTAAATACCGAATCCAACTCACCTTGTTGACGTTGATTGGAAGTATGTCGCAGTTCGTCGTAACCATGCTCGTTGGTGCTTTGGGTATTATGCTACTTCAAAAAATGCCATTTAGCAATGCGTTTGGGTCACTGAGCTATATCACAATTAGCGCGGCATCCTTGGCTTTTCTATTTTTTTACTTTCGGTTGGAATGGTTGCTCAAGTTTTTCCGCAAGCGAACTTTTGTCGACGGCCTTTTAACCATTCTGACAAATCACAAACATATACGACTTCAGATGTTCGCCTTAGCGCTTGTTCGCCACTTAATCTTTACTGTGCAATTCGCTTGCGTATTGTATGCATTTGGCATGGAGATGAACGCGACGAGTGTCTTGTGGATTTGGCAATACTATTTTTGGATCACGCTAGCCCCTTCGTTGTTCCTTGGAAAACTTGGCGTGCGTGAATCTGTTGCGGTTTGGGTTTTTGCTGCAGCGGGAATGCAAGAACTTTCCGTGGTGATCGCAGCATTCTCCATTTGGGTGATGAATTTGTTCATCCCAACAGCGCTTTCGCTGGTGTTCTTAAAACGTGCTGAACAATGATGGTAGGACTTTTTTTCGCGATGTATGGAGGTATTTTGTTTGGAATCATTGGCTGGGGATATATTCTTCAACGGCGAAAAGAAAAGCACTATGTGAATGGTTTTGAAAAGGTGTTGAATGAACAGGTAGCTGTCATTATTCCTTTTCGAAATGAGAAAAATCGGTTGTCTCCTCTGCTCCAATCTATCGAGAATGCAACGGCAAGTCCAATGCAATATATATTCGTGGACGACCATTCCGATGACGGGTCGGCACCCTTTATTATGAAAAAAACAAATCCATCCCATGCCGTAATCATCGAATTGAAGGAAAATGAGGAAGGAAAAAAAGTGGCGATTCGACGTGGAATAGAACAAAGCAGTGGACAATGGATTTTGTCCATGGATGCCGATATCAGCTTTCAGCGTGACTATTTTATAGCACTCTCGAACTTGGAAGCAGCGGACATGTATATTCTACCCGCGGTGATGGTGGCGAAACGCTGGTACGAGCACTTGTATGAAGTCGATTTGATTTTGGTGAATGCGGCAAACTGTGGATTGGCAGGGTGGAAGCGTCCGATCATGGCGAGTGGCGCAAATCTATTGTACCGCAGGGAGGCCTTTGTGCGCTTAGATCACTTTGAGCGCCATGCCCACATGCCAAGTGGTGACGATATTTACCTACTGAGAGACTTCAGAGAGGGCGCTGCAGATGTGCGTTTGATGACAGATCCCGCTTTAGCCATCCACACAGAAACACCTCAATCCTTTTCGGAATTTATCCATCAGCGCTTGAGATGGTTAGCGAAAACGGGTGATGTAAAAGATCATCTGAGTACCGCGCTCGCAATCATACAAGCCGCATTGACTTTCGCTTTTGTGGCTTTACTCGCGGCGAAAGGCGTTGCGCATGACTGGTGTTCATTCTGGCTGATTTTCGGGGTAAAGACGGCAATCGATATGGGGCTATTCTTCCCTTATTTCCGTAGAATTGGACGCCTGAAATCGTGGTTTTTTATCCCAATCTACGAGTTCCTTTTTCCATTCTACACCCTACTCATCCTATGTATGATGTACTGGTTTAAACCGAAATGGAAGGGCAGAAAATTAATCCGTAATTTCTAGAGGAATTTATTTCTCTATCTCTCGAAGAGATTCCATCTTCTTCTTTTCCAAGAATCCTTTGATGTCTTCGAAATGTTCCTTCACACGCTTCTGACCGAACTCAAAAACTTTGGTAACCAGTCCGTCCAAGAAGTCGCGGTCGTGAGAAACAATAATCAGCGTGCCGTCGAAATTGCGCAAGGCATCTTTGATAATGTCTTTGGTCTTCATGTCGAGGTGATTCGTGGGCTCATCGAGGATCAACAAGTTCACGGGCTCAAGCAGCAATTTAATCATGGCCAATCGCGTGCGTTCCCCACCTGAAAGTACCTTCACCTTTTTTGCACTCGTTTCGCCACCAAACATAAAAGCACCCAAGATATCTTTGATCTTCGTGCGAATATCTCCAACCGCGATGTAGTCTATGGTTTCAAAAATAGATAGTTCCTCGTCGAGCATGGCCGCTTGATTTTGTGCGAAATAGCCAATTTTAATATTGTGCCCCAATTGCAAATTGCCTTTGAAGTCGATTTCATTCATGATGGCTTTAATCATGGTCGATTTTCCTTCGCCATTCTTTCCCACAAAAGCCAATTTTTGACCGCGTTCAATGGTCATGGAGGCATTATTGAATACAATGTGTTCACCATAGGCCTTGCTTAACTCTTCGACAATAACAGGATAGTTTCCTGAGCGTGGCGCTGGAGGGAAGCGAAGGCGTAAAGCCGATGTATCCACTTCATCCACTTCAATGATGTCCAGTTTTTCGAGCATCTTAACCCGCGATTGCACTTGCAAAGTTTTTGAATAAGTACCCTTGAATCGCTCAATAAATTCGGTTGTTTCGGCGATGAACTTCTGCTGTTCGTCGTACTGCTTTTGTTGCTGCTCGCGTCGTTCCTTGCGCAATTCAAGGTAATGGGAGTACTTCGCCTTGTAATCGTAAATGCGTCCCATCGTCACTTCGATTGTTCGTGTAGTGATGTTATCAACGAATGCACGGTCGTGGGAAATGACGACTACGGCCTTCGCTTGTTCGGTAAGGAAGTTTTCAAGCCACTGAATGGATTCAATATCGAGGTGATTGGTTGGCTCATCGAGTAAAATAAGGTCGGGTTTGCGCAGTAAGATTTTAGCCAATTCGATCCGCATTCGCCATCCACCGCTGAATTCCGAGGTCGGACGATCGAAATCATCCCGCTCAAATCCTAGTCCTTTGAGCGTTTTTTCAACTTCGCCATCGTAATTGATCTCTTCTATGGAATAGTATTTTTCGCTCAGTTCAGAAACTTGTTCAATCAGTTTCATGTAATCGTCTGAATCGTAGTCGGTGCGGACGGTCAACTGATGATTGATTTCATCCATTTCTGCCTTCATGGCAAAGATCTCTTTGAAGGCCTTCGAGGTCTCTTCGAAAACAGTGCAGTCATCTGCGGTAAGCAAATGCTGCGGTAAATAAGCAATGACAGTGCCTTTGGGTGAGGATACGCCACCTTTTGTGGGCTTGTTTTGCCCAGCCAGAATTTTCAGAAGGGTTGATTTTCCTGCGCCATTTTTGCCCATCAACGCAATTTTGTCGGTTTCATTGATGACAAAATTAACATCGCTAAAAAGGATTTTTCCACTGAACTCTACGGCAAGGCCATCAACTGAAATCATAATGTCTTATTTAAGGGCGCAAAGATAATTCCTTGTGGCGTGTGATTGCGGTTTATCGCTATTTTTGAGAAAAAAACATGAGACATTTTCTTTTTTGTAGTTTACTCTTCCTTGGATGCGTTGCTTCTGCGCAACAAAAGGATACCTGTTTGACGGTACCATCGTCACTTTCAAAAGCCAATGGAGAGAAATTGTCAATTGGATGTAAATGTGATTTGGCTGAATTTTCGATTCAAATCTACTCGCGTTGGGGACAGTTGGTTTATGAAGCCAAGACATTCATGACACCTTTTGATTTGTATGTAAATGCCCGAACAGGAAAGAAAAATCAAGAAGTACAGGTGTTTGGTGAAGGTACTTATGTGTACAAAATTCGCTACCGCAAGTACAACTCTCAAGAATACATCGATGTGACGGGGTACCTTACTATTCTTTAAAACCAACAAAAAACGGCATATATCCAAAACTTGGGGAGCGAAGTCGCGAGAATGCTTCTCCTAGCCCTGGGATTTAAGCCGTGGACGAGGCGGTACAATTGATGAAATGAATCAACCAAAGCAATGGCTTACCCTGGGAAAATTTTGGAATTTACTTCATCAATCAAAGGTGATTATCAATTTTCGATAAGGGATTTTTCGATCCTGAGTCATTTATAAAAAGAGAGACCGAATTTTTAACAGCTCCGGTTTTTTTCTTGATGGACGCCAATGTATACCTATTCCCCAAATTTAGGGAATGACAAATCAAGTCTGAGCGTTTTATCCATAAAAAAAGCCGGATAAACCGGCTCAATTCATTCTATTTTTTTCTGTGAAATCAGAAAGGTAGGTCATCATCTGCACCACTTTCAGAAATGGCTGCTGGGGCTGCTGCAACTGGAGCGGCAACAGGATTTAAATTTACTGGTGACATTTGTCCGCCATTTGTAACCGTAGCTCCTTGATTGGAACGCTCAATTCTCCATGCCTCAAGCGTGTTGAAATACTTCACATCACCTGTTGGGCTCGTCCATTCACGACCGCGTAGGTTAAAAGAAACATCTACTTGATCCCCCGCTTGATACCCGTCAAGTAAGTTACATTTATCTTGTGTAGCTTGAAACATAATGTCTTGTGGATACATGCCAGAAGCATCTGTTACCACAAATTCGCGCTTTGAAAATTTCTCCGATACTTGAACGGTATTGCCCACCATTTTTACGGATCCCGTGAGTTTAAACATGTTGATTTATTTTAATTGTTATTGATTCATCCATTATTAAAGGCCAAAAGCGTCATCCACGCTTCGTCCAGTTTGTTTTCACTTAGCAATTCCTTGGCGCGCACATGAAGGGCATTTTCCAAGGCATTCGCGTCGTCTTCTAAAGATACGAACAATTCACTAAGTTCTAACAATTTGTATTCATTTACATCGGTCTCATCCGGAAGTGCTTCAATGCCAGCAAGCTGACCAAGGTCGTTTCGGCTCAAAACCTCACTTGCGAGAATATCAGCAGGTAAGTGGTCGAAACCAATCCCACATGTGGTTATGGGTTTCGTAATTTCAAACATCGAATGTTCATCCGCACGACAATACCAATTGCCACCCATGCGCGCCACCAAATCGATTTTTTTCTGATCAATCATACCATTGGCATCCAATACCTCCTCACGGATGTGAATGCGGGTTACCTCGCAAATCACCAAGTTTCCTGCACCGCCTTCAGTGCCCAGTTCAATCACCTGATTTACTTTGCATTCAAATTGAACGGGGGCTTCGGCTACGCGCATGGGTTGAATGGTCTCGGAGGCCAGTGCGGTGAATCCAGCTTTTGTAAATTCACTCGTGCCTGCGGGGTAGGGTGAACTTGCCAAACTCATCTGGTGCACCATGTCAAAATTGACGACATTGATCACTACCTCGGGGATGACTTTTACATTGTTGTAGGTGTCTTTGGTGGTATTGGATCTACCCGCTCGTGCTGGCGAGAAAATCAATATGGGAGGATTGGCACTGAAAACATTAAAAAAGCTGAACGGTGCCAAGTTGTGATTTCCTTCGGCATCAACGGTGGATGCAAACGCAATAGGGCGCGGTCCAATAGCACCAAGTAGGTACTGGTGAACTTTGGGTACTGGAAGCGTTTTTGGGTCTAATGAGATCATTGCCTGAATTGATTGCTACAAATTTACACTGAACACCTATGCGTTGAGAATTCAGTTATCACGACTTTTCCACAAAAAAAAGAGGTGACCTAGGCAAAATTCATTTTTTTTCCTGTGTTGATTTTTCATTCTCTAAATAAAACTATTATCTTTGCAATCCCGAAAGGGAAGGTAGCGTCACACGGACGGCCTCAATTGAAATAAATTTGCGGATGTGGTGAAATTGGTAGACACGCCAGACTTAGGATCTGGTGCCGAGAGGTATGCGGGTTCGAGTCCCTCCATCCGCACTGAAAATGGTCTCGTTGATTAACGAGACCTTTTTTGTTTAAGCTATAATTGAAATTAAAATGAATGTAACTCGTCAAGATGTCGATGCATTGAATGCATTGTTAAAGGTTGAAATCGTACCTGGAGATTATCAGGATAAGGTGAAAGCAACATTGGAAAAATACCGTAAAACAGCTAAGATACCAGGTTTCCGCCCAGGTCACGTTCCTTTCGGAATTGTGCAAAAGCAATACGGTAAAGGCGTTCTTGCAGACGAGTTAAACAAAATTGTCAACGATGGATTGTACCAATTTATCGCGGAACAAAAAATCGATATCCTTGGAAACCCAATTCCTAAAGCTGGTCGTGATGTGGAGGGCAACTTTGAAAAGCCAGAAAATTTCACGTTTGAGTTCGAAATTGGTTTGAGCCCTAAGTTTGAACTTCCATTGTCTGCAAAAAGCAAATTCGACCACGTAAAAGTGAAAATCGATGACGCCCTTATTTCAAAGCAAATTGAAGACCTTACGCGCCGCTATGGCAAGTTGATTTCTTCGGATACGGTAGGGGAAAAAGACATGATTCTGGCTCAATTCGTTGAGCTCAATGCTGAAGGTGAAATTAAAGAGGGTGGAATCCTACACTCCTCTACAATCTCCATGGAGTTTGTAAAAGATGCGAAAGCGAAAAAAGCGTTGGAAGGCAAAGCAATAGGAGATAAAGTTGTGGTGAATCCAGCACACGTTTCTCGTGGCGGAAGTGACACCGCTTCTATGTTGGGAATTCAAGAATCAGCATTGGCGTCAATTTCGGATCAATTCCAATTGACAATCAATGAAATCAAACACATGGAGCCGGCTGACCTCAACCAGGAGCTATTTGATCGCTTGTTTGGTGAAGGAGCTATTTCCTCGGAAAAAGAATTGAAAGAACGCATTGCCACAGATTTGCGCAATATGTTTGCAAACGATTCAGACCGCTTGTTGACACGCACGATTTATGATGAATTGCTGGAGAAAACCGCGATTCATTTGCCGGATGCGTTCTTGAAGCGCTGGATTAAATTGTCAAACGAAAAACCCATCTCTGACGAACAATTGGACGCTGAGTACGATGGCTATGCGAAAAGCTTAAAATGGCAATTGATCCAAACGAGCATTTTTAAAAACAACGAAATCAAGTTGGATAACCAAGAGGTAATTGCCTTCACTAAAGGATTGCTAGTGAGCAATTATGCGCAGTACGGAATTCCTGCACCTGAGGACAATGAATTGACACAATCAGCGCTTCAAGTCCTTGGAAACAAAGAGGAAGCGAATAGAATTTACGACATGCTCGCAGAACAAAAATTGACCGATTATTTCAAAAGCACAGTGAAGTTATCCGAGAAAGAAATTTCTTACGATGACTTCGTGGAACTGGCTTCAAAGTAAGTGATAAGAAGTTACCTAAGCCCTCGATTTTTCGGGGGCTTCTTTTTTTGAAGGACTTCCTTACCTTTGCAAGAATTAAATCATCGAGAACACTCCTTTATGACCCGATTGATCACTAGAAAATTCGCACTACTCCTTTTCGCCATTTGCTTGTGTGGATGGATGGACCATGCGAATGCTCAATCGGCCTATCTTCGGCGTAAAAATGACCCATACCGCTGGATGATTGGCCTTGGGTGGAATGTGGTGGATGACGATGGATTGGCCTTTTCGAAGTTGCTGGATTACCAAAATTCTTGGAATTACCTGTATTATCCTACAACACTATCTGTTGATCGGTATTTAAAAAAAGGGTGGAGCTTTGACGGTTCCCTTTCCTATAACCACTATTCGACATCAAAATTAATCAATGATTCGACAGGGGTAAAAGGGGTCTTCGCCGCTGCTGATGCATCCTTCAAATACAGTTTCTTGCCGCGTATGGCCTATTACGCCCAATGGTTGGATATGTACTTCGCCTTTGGTGCGGGAATGACCTACCGACAAACAATGTCAACACCATTGACGCCGATGGTTAGTCTTACTTTAGGGGCAAATCTTTGGTTTTCTAAAAGTTGGGGCTTGCGCTTGCAAACTGCGGGTAAGCTTGGCTTGGTGAGTGATATATGGGCGTCCAATACCGATTATGTGCAACATACCATCGGCTTGGTTTACCGCGTAAAACCTGTTTATAAAAGCAACTTCAGCAACAAGCGTCAATACAAATGGACGAGTAAAAAACGAAATTACCGCCGCCGTAACAACGGTTAGTGGATCGTTATTTCGTAAGGCAAGCGCATCTGAATGCCAAAGCGGTTGCTCATCCGTAAAATCGCGGCATACGAGTTTGTCAATGCTTCAGGCAATTCATGTTTTGACATGACCATAGCGCCATTTTCTTCTTCGAAATCTTCCAGAATTTCTTGCCACATGCCTTCTTCTTTCAATGGGTAGTAAAGCACTTTTTTGTCCTTAATTCCCGCTTTTTTGGAGGCATACTGTATGGCATCTTTCAGTCCGCCGAGTCGATCAACAAGCCCAATCTGTAGCGCGTCTCTCCCTGTCCACACCCGTCCACGTGCAATCATATTCACTTGTTCAACAGAAATGTGGCGACCGACAGCTACGCGATTAAGAAATTCCATGTAGGTGTAATCGACCTCCTCTTGGATCATTTTCAACTCTTCGGGTGTCAGTTTTTTCATGAGTGACATGATGGAATGCGTGTTTGTTCCTGCACGGTCGAAAGTAATGCCCAATTTGTTTTCAAGCATTTTCCCCAGGTAGGGAATCATCCCAAAAACACCAATTGACCCGGTGATTGTCGTCGGCTCCGCAAAGATCGTTGTTCCCGGAGCGGCGATGTAATACCCACCCGATGCAGCGACATCACCCATAGAGACAATCACGCGTTTGCTTTTGTTGGTGATGACCACTTCGCGCCATATTTCATCGCTCGCCAAGGCGCTTCCACCTGGACTATTCACCCGAAAAACAACAGTTTTGATTGAATTGTTTTTTCGCACATCTTGAAACAATTTACAGATGTCCTTCGCACTTAATCCATCCCCATCGGTAGAGATTTCTCCTTCGGCTAATATAACTGCAATGTTTGGGTCGTCATTTTTGGTTAGCTTTTGTTCCGAATAGAATTTTTTGCGGGCATATTTTTCAAATGCTTGAAATTCTGGTTCTTCCCCCTTTTCTAATCCTATTTTTTCGGAGAGCAAATCGATCACTTCATCGCGGTACATGACGCCATCAAGCAGCTTTAATTTAACGGCATCGTTGGCTCTTCGAATGGCCGCGGTTTCCGCAATGTCATTCAACTTTGTAATGGAAACATTCCTTTCTTTGGAGATGTCCGTGCGAATGTCTTCCCACATAGATGTGAGGTAGCGTTCTATTTGAACACGACTCGAATCACTCATGTCTGTGCGAAAAAATGGTTCAACAGCACTTTTGAAATCATTGTTGCTTCCGCGAATAATCTCCACTTCAACTTCCAACTTATCCAAGGTGTTTTTGAAATAAGTGAGTTCAGCCCCCAGTCCGAAAAACTCCATTGCGGAGGATGGAAAAGCGTACACTTCGCTCGCGACCGTACTCAAATAATATTCTTTCTGCGTTATCACTTCCCCAGCATTGTACGCAACGATAAATTTTCCAGATGCTTTAAAATCAATTAGGGCTTCTCGAATTTCACGAAGACTGGCATAGCCGCAATTTAAATCGTTTACCTCGAGAAAAATGCCCTTTACTTTACTGTCATTTTTTGCGTTTTCAATTCCGAAAAGCAAGTCACTCAAGCCAATGGTTCTATTCACTTGAAAAGAGGTGGGATCAAAAGTACTGTTGGATGTTTCTCCAATTTCACCGTCCAAAACCATGTGCAAGACTGTATTGTTTTTAAGGGACAAGGGTTTTGGCCCAAATTCACCAAAGCTGCCAATGATTCCTCCAATAATCAGGATGAAAATAAACAACCCAATAATGGACATGATGAAAACGGCAAGTAAACTTGGCCAAAAGATTTTTCCAAAGGTGATTTTATTTTCAGGCATACAACTGTTTTTTTTATCAAAAATAATGCTTTCCAATGATTATACGGATACCTATTTTTTTTCGAACACAGATCATAGATTTTGCGCGTTTATATTCTGATTTTAGTAATTTTTAAATAGGAAATAGTTGGATTAGAGGATTAGTTTAACCTTAATTTCAGATCTCAAAAAAAGGAAAAAGTAGTGAAGTAATGAACGGATAAAAAAAAGCCGTAAATTGGCTGCAAACTTTGCCAGAAATGAAAAAACTAATTACTCTCCTTTTTACTGTTTTAAGCACCATCAGTTTTGCCCAAACCTCTTATTCACGCGTAAAAGTATTTGCTGACGCGCTTGAATTGAAGCGTTTAGGTGATTTGGGTGTTACGGTCGACCACGGTACCTACAAAGAAGGTGTCTTCTTTATTTCCGATTTCTCCAATTTGGAAATTGCAATCATGAATGAAAATAACTTCGATTATGAAGTGTTGATTGAAGATGTACAGGCCTATTACATCGAACACATGTCAGATCCTAGTGGGTATACACCAAAAAATGCCACTTGCGCAGCCGGCAATGGAGGAAGTACAGGTTTTAATCCCGTGACTCCCACAAATTTTAATCAAGGTACAATGGGTGGCTACCTCAAATACAACGAGATGCTTGCCGAATTGGATCAAATGGCAACGCTCTATCCAAATTTGATTACGACAAAAGCACCTATTTCAACCTTCCTTTCTCGTGAGAATCGCCCGATTTATTATGTGCGAATTTCTGACAATCCAAATACAGATGAAAGTACGGAAACGAAAGTGCTTTATACGGCCATTCACCATGCACGTGAACCAATGAGTTTGATGGAAACCATCTTCTTTATGTGGTACATGCTGGAAAACTACAACACCAACGATGAGGTAAAATACATCGTCGACAATATGCAACTTTACTTTGTACCGTGCATAAATGTAGATGGATACCTGTACAACGAATCCACAAACCCAAATGGGGGTGGTATGTGGCGTAAAAATCGCCGCAACAACGGTGGAGGTGTATATGGTGTTGACCTAAATCGTAATTATGGCTATGGCTGGGGGACAACGGGAACGAGTACAAACACGAGCAACGATACCTATTGCGGAACGGCAGCTTATTCAGAACCTGAAGTGCAAGCAGTGAGATGGTTGGTACAAAACAACCACTTTATTTCAGCATTCAACGCGCATACCTATGCCAAAGACATCTTGTTCCCGATTGGAACGACTACTGCTGAATTTGCTCCGCACCACAATTACTTTCAAGCCGAAACAAACCACATGGTGCAGTACAATGGATATACGGCAATGAAAAGTTCCGCTTTGTATCCTGCATCTGGTGACTCCGACGATTACATGTACAAGTTGGACATTGGCGTAGGGGTGAAGGACACCATGTTTGTGCATACCCCAGAGGTAGGAACAGCGTTCTGGCAGCCGGCATCTGAAATAGTAGCGACTTGCAAGGATATGCTTTTCCCCAATCTTGTTTTGGCACACATAAGCCGAAAGTACTTGATCGTAAAGGATGCAGATCCTTCAACGGTTGCTACATTGACGGGCAATTTCTCGCATACGGCACAACGACTTGGTCGTGAAAATGGCGCAGTGACGGTTTCTATTCAGCCGCTGTTAAACATCCAATCGGTAGGCGCACCTATGGTGTATGATATTCCTTTGATGACGAATACATCCGGTGCCATCTCTTATGTGCTCAACCCTGCCATTCAATATGGTGATCAAATCAAGTACATCTTGAAAACGGACAATGGAATGTGGGTGAAGAAAGATACAATCGTGAAAACCTATGGAGCACTTACTGTTCAAGTGATTGAAGATGGCTCGAATGCCAATTGGACAGGTACTTGGGGGACAACAACGTCGACATTTGTTTCAGCATCAACGTCTTATGCCGATAGCCCAACAGGAAATTATGCAAGTAACGCATCGAAAACATATACTTATGTGCCAACGATTGATTTGACAAACGCTGTTTCTGCTGGAATTTCGTACTATGCGAAATGGAACATTGAAGCGGATTACGACTACGTTCAATTCCAAGTGTCAACAGATGGCGGAACAACATGGATTGGACAATGTGGAAACTATACAGTGCCAGGGACAAGTGCCAATGGTAGTGTTCAACCAAACAATCAGCCCGTATATGAAGGGGTGCAGTCGACTTGGGTGTTGGAAGAAATTAACTTAAGTGATTACATCGGACAAGTCATTAAAGTGCGCTTCAAATTGGCTTCCGATGGCGGAACGAATGGGGATGGGTACTATTTCGATGATTTCAAAATCATGTTCAACGATGCAGGTCAAGTGGTAGCACCTACAGCATCTTTCAATACTTCATCGCCATCGGTATGCGTCAACAGTTCAGTTAGCTTTAATGATTTGTCGGCCAACCAACCAACAACTTGGGCGTGGAATTTTGGAGATGGCGCAACTGCTACAGCTCAGTCGCCTTCACATGTCTATGCAACACCAGGAACCTATACGGTGACCTTGACCGTAACCAATGCAGCTGGCTCGAATACATCGACTTTGACAAACTACATTACGGTAAATGCATTGCCTACTGTAACGCTTACCAGTTCTGCAGCAAACAACATTGTTTGCATCACGGGTGGAACAATTCAATTGACGGTTGCACCAGCGAACACAATCGTTTCTGGGGTTGGTGTATCAGGAACGACATTCGACCCAACAATTGCGGGATTGGGTACACAAACATTAACGGCAACCTTCACCGATGCAAATGGTTGTGTCGGAACATCTTCACTGGTGCTTTCCGTTCAAGACTGTGCCTCTATAGACAACTTGATTTACAATGGCGTGAAAGTGCTGCCTAACCCGAACAATGGACAATTTGTTGTTTCAGGATTAGAAATAGGTCAAGAATTGAAAGTATACGATATGAACGGTAAGGTTGTTTTGTCACAGACTATTGTGACGAGTACGCAAATGATTGAATTAGACTACGTGAGTAGCGGATTGTTCTATCTTCAAACGGTGAAGAACGGAAAAGTCGGACAACTTAAATTTGCGGTACTCTAAACAAATTGAACGAATGATCATAGGAAGGGCGGATGTAAATTCGCCCTTTTTTTATCCGTGCATGGTTTCGTTTTTCCCGTACTTTTCCATAAGGGAAGATTCAAATTCCAGGAAGTCGTTCCATCGTTCATCAACAGGTATTCCTTCCCCATATTTTCGGGCAAAACTTAAAAAGGTCGTGTAGTGACGCGCTTCACTTTCCATCAGTGAGCGATAGAAGGTGCGCAGGTCCTCATCGTTGATTTCTTCTGAGAGTATTTTAAATCGTTCACAGCTTCGCGCCTCAATCATAGCCGCAAATAACATTTGATTGACAAAATGGCTTGCGCGTGAACCCGTATTTTTAGACTTCTTTAGATAATCGGATAAGTCATGAACATAGGGATCCTTCCGTTCGAATCCCAAGGTGAGACCTCGCTCTTGAAGTTTCTGATGCACCATGCCGAAATGCTCCATTTCTTCCTGACAAATGGCCGTCATGGCTTCCACTAAATCGGGGTATTGTGGATATTGAACAATCATTGAAATGGCATTGCTTGCAGCTTTTTGCTCACAAAAGGCATGGTCAATTAGAATTTCTTCAATGTTCTTTTCGACGATATTTACCCACCGTGGATCAGTCGCCATTTTTAATCCGAGCATCTTTTTTTTTGTACAAAGTTAATCTTGAAATGAACGCGCGTGTCGTGCTTTGACTAATTTTAACCCTCAAATCGTGCTGCATGAAGAATCTAATCCTTTCTATCATTTTTGTTTTTCCATTTTTGGCGTTCAATCAAAAGTCAGTGCAACCCAAACTTGTGGTTGGCATCGTGGTGGACCAAATGTGCTATGAATACCTCTACCGCTATCAAGAACGGTTCGGAGAAAATGGGTTTAAAAAAATCATGCACAATGGCACCAACTGCCGCACAACGCTTTACAATTATGTCCCGACTTTTACTGGACCTGGTCATGCCAGTATTTACACAGGGACAACACCGGCCAACCATGGCATTGTAGGTAATGAATGGTTTGATCGGAATTCTGGAAAAGTGTTGAATTGTGTCTACGATTCTACCGAGAAGTCCGTGGGGACAATTTCGGCTGGTGGCATGTGCTCGCCTCAAAATTTAAAAACCTATACCATTACAGATCAACTAAAAATGACCTATCCAAGTGCGCGCGTGGTTTCCGTTTCCATCAAGGACCGAAGTGCCATTTTACCGGGTGGACATTTGAGCAATGGCTCGTATTGGTTCGATTATGCTACTGGAAAGTTCATTACAAGTACTTTCTTTAAGAACGAATTGCCGACATGGGTGCAGGATTTTAACGCCAGTGACAATGCGGAAAAGTACATGAAGGATTCGTGGAACACCCTATACGATATCTCTACATATACAGCATCTGGACCCGACAATTCTCCCTACGAACAGCTCCTTTCAGGCAAAACCACACCAACCTTTCCTTACGATTTGGCGCAATTGAATGCGACCTCACTTGCCGCAGGAAAAAATAATTTTTCCCTTTTTACAGTGACACCTTTTGCCAATACCTACCTCACAAATTTTGCCATTCAAGCCATGGCTTCGGAAAATCTGGGTGCTGATGAACAAACCGACATGCTGTGTATTTCCTATTCTACGCCCGATATTGCGGGACATTCATTTGGGTTGCGCTCTGTTGAACTAGAGGACATGTACTTGCGCCTAGATCTAGAAATTGCACGGTTGATTTGTACCCTGGAAAAGCAATATGGCAAAGATGGTTTTGTGCTGTTTTTAACGGCTGACCACGCCGTAGTTCCTGTGCCTCAATATTTGGTCGATAACAACTTGCCTGGTGGATACCTTTTCGTCAAAGAGCAACTTGACGGCTTGAAAAAGTCGAGTGCTGAAAAATTTGGTGCGCCACTGGTACTTTGTGAAGAGAATCAAAACATTTATTTGGACCATAAAAAAATCACAGAACTTCAGTTGAACATTGATCAAGTGGCTGAATTCGTTGCGAATCAAATTCGCTCATGGCAAGGGGTTAAGGCAGTGTACACACCCACAGATTTGAATGCGGCCGCTAGAGACCAGTGGCAAGCAATGGTGATCAAAGGAGTTCATCCTAAAGAAAGCGGCGATGTGGTGTTTATTTTGGAACCGGGCTATTTGATGAAAGAGGTTGATGATCCCGTAGCACATAAGGGAACAAGTCATGGATCAGCATTCAATTATGACACACATGTTCCGTTGCTTTGGTTCGGCAATGGCATTCCCGCTCAGGAAGTCTTTCGTCCCATTGAAATCACGGATATCGCCGCAACCTTATCCCACATCCTGCATCTACAACGCAGCGGCGCCATGACAGGAACTCCAATTCTAGAGGTTTTGGGCGGTGTTAAATGATTTTCTTTTTCGCCGAATAACTTTTAGGATTTCCAAACATATAGTAAAAACTAGCGCCGCACATAAGGCATAAACGGCATGCAGATGTCCGGGGTAGGTCATGTGGAAAAGTGCACCGATGCCTGGCACGCAAAAAACGATGATCATCAGAAACACGGCAGCGAGGATGATGAATTTTGCCGATTTGTTTTTACTCGTAAAACTGTATAGAATACTGCGCGACATAGAAAGTTTGGACAAGACCATCAGTAAATTCGATGCGACCAATGCCATAAAAGTGATTGATCTCAGTTGTTCTTCTGTATGCCCCCCGTGCTTCGAAAACAGGTAAACAAGTAAAACACATCCAAACAAAAGAAGTCCGTCAACTAACGATTGAGTAATTTCTGGTTTTCCAAAAAAACGTGCGTTTGATTTTCGCGGAGGATGGTGCATGATGTCTTTTTCTTCTGCTTCAGATTCAAAGGCAATGGAGCTGACGGGATCAATGATAATTTCCATGAAAACAATGTGAAGTGGCATTAGAATTAGGGCAATGCTGGGAACAAAGGCAGGTAAAAGGGTGAGGCCGATGATGGGAATGTGAATAGCGAGAACATAGGACATGGCTTTTTGTAAATTGTCGTAAATCCTTCTTCCAGATCGTATGGCGCGAACAATAGAATTGAAATTGTCGTCGAGTAAAACCAAGGAGGATGCTTCACGGGCCACATCCGTTCCTTTTAACCCCATGGCTACACCAATGTTTGCTGCTTTTAACGCAGGGGCGTCGTTCACGCCATCACCTGTCATGGCTACAATTTCTCCCGATGCCTGCAACGCAAGGACGATACGCAACTTTTGCTCGGGCTTTAATCGCGCAATTATTTCCGTTTGTGCCAATCGAAGGCGAAGTTGTTCATCTGTTAACTCATTAATCGCTGCACCAATGAGCAAGGCGTTGGCACTTAAGCCAATTTCAGCCCCGATTGTTGCCGCAGTTTCGGGATGATCACCCGTTAACATGATGATGCGAATTCCAGCACTGCGGCATTCTTGAATGGTAGTGGACACTTCTTGCCGCACCGGATCTGACAAGGCCACCAACCCCAAAAAGGTGAAAGAAAATCCTTCTTGGCTTTCTGGCAAGGATTGAGCATCAAGATGTCCCTCGGCAACGCCCAAAATGCGCATTCCTTTCTGCGCAAGTAGGGTTAATTTTTCTTGCCACACCACGATTTCTTGATCCGTGAAATGACACAAGTGGAAGAGTGTTTCTGGTGCCCCTTTAGTGGCTATAAGTCGTTCGGAACCTCCTTGGTAAACCAAGGTCATGGCGGTCAGTTTGGTACTTAGTCCGTATTCTCGTTCAAGGGTGAGGGACTGAATTTGGGCGTCCGTTGTATTGTATTCGTGTATTGCCCGTTCCATGGGGTCCTGCACAGGTGTTACGCAGGCCAATTTCGCGAAAACCATAAGCTTATTTTCGCCACCAAGCCCAATTGGTACTACCTCAGATACAACCATCTTATTGCAGGTAATGGTGCCGGTTTTATCGCTGCACAATACAGTCGCTGAACCCAGTGTTTCAATGGCGGAGGACTTTCGTGTGAGAACGTTTGATTTACTCAGACGCCATGAGCCCAAAGCCAAAAATACAGTCATGATTACGGGGAATTCCTCCGGTAGAATAGCCATCGCCGCAGAAAGTCCATTCAGAAGTGCTTGGATAAAATGTCCTTGTGTGAAATAAAAAAGCAGAACGACAACAACGCAAATTCCTGCACCGATGATGCTTAGCCACTTGATGAGCCGCCCCAATTCAGCTTGAAGTTTTGTTGGTTGAACGTGTATGGCATTCAATGAACTTCCGATCTTCCCAAATTCTGTTTGAATGCCGGTAGAAGCAATTTCAAAAATAGCCCTGCCGCGCGTAATGAGTGTTCCACCGTAAATAGTGTCCCCACATTTTTTTTGCAGGGCAAGGGCTTCCCCTGTGAGCACGGACTCATCCACTTCCAAGGAATTGACTTCTAGCAATATACCATCAGAAGGGATTCGGTCTCCTTCCTGCAAAGAAACAAGGTCCCCAACGACAATGTCACGACTTGGAATGCGGATGAAAACACCGTCTCGTTCCACCAAAGCTTGAGGTGCGGCCAGATTGCGGAGGGCCTCTAACGCCTTCTCTGTTTTTCTATGCTGTAAGAATGTGATTACAATGATTATGCTGATGGTGGAGAGGAGAATCACGCCTTCACTGAAATCGCCAAGAATCATATACAAGGTCGCGGAGGACAATAGCAGAATGAACATCGGTTCGCGCAGTACTTCTTTCAAAATGCGCAACACCCCACTTGATTTCTCTGTTGGTAGCTCATTTGGTCCATTATTCCTCAATCGTTGTTGCGCTTCTTTTGCGCTTAATCCTGGTTTCATGCGGTACAGTCTTTTCGTTAAAATGAAAGGTCAAGAAGCGCTTTTAAACTGGAATTGGGCATGACTTCACCTTCCTTTTTCTCTGATTTTTACACGAAAAGCGGAAAATAGTGTTGAATAGTGTTGAAAACTTGGTTGAAAACCTATAGGCACCTCGCCGTCAGACCCTGCAGGACATCGTTAAATTTGTAAGTAGTAAGTATTATCAACACAGGACATTATGCTGGGAACATTGATTAAGCGCAGACTTTCGGACAACCAAGTGGCAAACGTGTTCATCAACGCGATTTTTGATTCTGTAGATAATGGATTTAAAGAGGTGGCATCCTTGATCAATGAAGATGCTGTTTTCATGAAATCTCCTGAAATTTCGAATGCCGAAAGTGGTGAGTTTGGAATGATCGTTATCGTTGGTAATTTATCTTTCTTAGAAAGTACGTTTGAAGCAGATCAAGCTGGTCGTGTGGAGAAGCTCATTTTTGAAAAATTAGCACGTATTTACGACATGAAGGATGCCGATTTTGAAAAGCTTGTTCGCGATTACCAATCGTTTATCACACGTGTAAATCATCCGTCAAAGAATATGATTTATGGCATGTCCAAAGCCATGTTTCACAAATACGGCTTGAACGAATTTCAAGATGAGTATTTCAAACGCATGCAAGCGCCAAATCCACTGTTCTTAAAGCGTCTAGATGAGGTAATGGCGAATTTCATTTGGGACTGGGACGTGTTCTTCAAAAAGTATAAGCTGTCCTAAGTCAATGTTGTCCGTTAAAGTTTAACGTGAACAACTTTCTTTGTCTCGAAAAACTCCTCGGTGTAAATTTCACTCAAGTTGTATAACGTGATTTTCTGTTGAACGGTAGATAGTTCCTCTGTTAAATCACCACCTTTCAGGTATAAAATCCCGTTTTTTAAGGCATTTTTATTTTGCTTGGAAATCTTCCCTGTCGTCCATCGGATAAAATCGGGCATGGCTGTTACGGCTCGGCTGACAATAAAATCAAATTTACCTTCTATGTTTTCCGCCCGTTCGTGGATCGCGACAACATTCTTAAGTCCCAGCTCATTTTTAACTTCGTTGACCACCCTAATCTTCTTTCCAATGGAATCTACCAAAGTGAATTGACATTCAGGGAAGAGAATCGCTAGCGGAATACCAGGAAATCCACCGCCGGTGCCAATGTCGAGAATTTTAGATCCTTCCGAAAATTCAATTACTTTGGAAATACCCAGCGAATGTAAAACATGACGTTCGTAGAAGTTCTCCGTGTCTTTGCGCGAAATGACATTGATTTGTTCGTTCCAATGCGCGTAAAGATCTCCCAGCATGGCAAGTTGACGCTGTTGGATGTCAGTCAGGGTAGGGAAGTAATGTGCAATTTGCTTCATGGTGAAAAGGCCCGCTTTGGCCAAGGAAAATGAGGTGGTCGAATGGACAGGTTAAATCGTGTCTTTTGTTTTCTCCATCATTCCCGCCAAGAAGTCTCGCGCGCGGAACAGCTGTGCTTTTACAGTACCCAATGGAAGATTCAATTCATCTGCGATCTCTTCGTAGCTCAATTCCTCGAAATAGCGCTTTTCAACAAGTTCCCGGTAACGCGGTTTTAATTTACTCACAAGCACACGCATGTGTGAAACCTTTTGTCCGTGAATAATTGTTTCTTCTGGGTTCATGACCGATGCTTTGGCTTCAATGTACATCACTTCGCCATCGCTGGAAGTGAAGCCCGTATCCATGGAGGTGACTTTGATACGTTTCTTGCGGATGAAGTCAATGCAATTGTTTGATGCAATCTTAAAGAGCCAAGTGCTGAAAGCGTAACTCGGAGAGTATTGTTCCAAACGGCTAAAAGCTTTCCCAAAGGCCTCGATCGTTAAATCGTCTGCGTCGTCCTGGTTCTTCACCATTTTCAGCATCATGTAATAAATCGATTCTCGATACCGGTCCATCAATTCAGCATATGCTGCTTGATTTCCTTTCCGTGCCGCATCTACAAGAATGAGATCATGTCGTGCTTTGTCGGATAAGTGTTCGCCTTCTACCATTTGTTTGCTGCCTTTTTTTCGGATGAATAATAAATGATCGGCATCAAAATCGTGTACATGATATCCCAAAATGGCAGGTACTTTACTAAGCTGACCTCGTTCAATTTATTGAAACAACGGCCTTGTATCCACCATTTAACACCTGTAACGAAAACGAATACCGAGGCACTTAACCATCGGAAATCATTACTCAGCATCAAAATAACAAAGGAAATAAGCAAGATCAACATGGTCAGTGGATATATTCCTAACATCCATTTTTTAATAACCTCATAGCGATCTGTAGTCGTATAGTGTCTTGTTTTCTGTCTGATCCATGAATCCCAATCCAAACAAGGGGCAGAGTAGCAGAAGGCATCCTTTTCAATATTGATGGAAACGTTATGCTTTGTCGCTGCTTCCTGAACAAAAAGATCATCGTCTCCCGATGCCAATCCATAATGCGAACGAAAACCATTTACCGATTCAAAAAGGTTTCTGGTGTAGCCCATATTTCTACCTACGCCCATATAAGGAAGACCGGACAAGGCCATCGAATAATAGCTGATCCCGATGGAGGCCGTATCGTAGCGAATGAGGCGATTCAAAAATCCTGTTGTGCGGGTGTAAGGGCCATACCCGATGATGAGTTCTTTTTCGCCCTGGAATGACTTCGCCATCGACTTAAGCCAGAACCGCGAAGCCGGACGACAATCGGCATCCGTCAATACGAAATGCTCATATTTTGCGCCTTTAATGCCTATGGTAATGGACAGCTTTTTTCCTGGACGAAGGTGTGGGTTCCGCTCCACTTCAATAACATGAAGGTTTGGGTATTCGTTCTGAAATGCCCGCAACAGTTGACTGGAATCATCTACAGATTGGTTATTGATGACAATGACTTCAAACAAGGGGTAGTCTTGATCGAGAATGAACGGAAGATTTTCATACAGGTTGTCCGACTCGTTTCGCGCAGCAATAATGAGTGAAATGGGCGGGAGCGTTGCCTCCTCGTGATTTGTTTTTTTTTGCCTGTAAAATGCGAATCTACCCTGGACAACAAGCACATATAAAAGGTGAACGAGCGCCGTTATCCCAAATGTAAGGAAGACATATAAAAATGCAGATGGCTCGAAAGATGGTATAAAATGCATGTCGGCGTAAAGCTTCATTGCAAAGATGGGGGGACTAATGAAATAGCTTTATCTTTGCGCCGTTTAGTTTTCAACATTTTATGCACTTTGACCTTCTTCATACTGACACCAAATCCCGAGCAAGGGTAGGATTATTGCACACCGATCACGGCACAATAGAGACGCCGATATTCATGCCTGTCGGAACTGTTGGTTCAGTGAAAGGGGTGCATCAGCAGGAATTGCGCGATGACATCAACGCACAAATTATCCTTGGAAACACCTATCATTTGTTTCTTCGACCAGGAATTGAAGTGCTGGAAGCAGCAGGTGGACTCCATCAATTTATGGGGTGGGAACGTCCAATGCTCACCGATAGTGGCGGATACCAAGTTTATTCCTTGTCTGGTTCTCGAAAAATCAATGAAGAAGGGGTGAAGTTTCAATCGCATATCGATGGGAGCTATCATTTTTTCACTCCCGAGCGTGCCATTGACATTCAACGGTCGATAGGTGCCGATATCATCATGGCTTTTGATGAATGTACACCTTATCCGTGCGATTATCAGTATGCCAAACGATCGATGCACATGACACACCGCTGGTTGAAACGCTGCATCGACCGAATGGAAGAAACGGAGCCCAAATATGGCTACAACCAGGCACTTTTTCCCATTGTGCAAGGTAGTGTGTACAAAGACTTGAGAACTGAATCCGCGGAAACAATCGCTTCCTTTGGTGCCATCGGCAATGCCATTGGTGGACTTTCGGTTGGTGAACCAGATGACGAGTTGTATGAGATGACAGATCATGTCTGCCAAATTTTACCCGCTGAAAAACCACGCTACTTGATGGGGGTGGGTACGCCAGTGAATTTATTGGAGTGCATCGCTATGGGAATAGATATGTTCGATTGCGTCATGCCTTCTCGAAATGCGCGCCACGGAATGCTATTTACACGAGAAGGGACAATCAACATTAAAAATAAGAAGTGGGAAATGGATTTTTCTCCCCTTGATGCTTCGGGAACTGCCTACGTCGATCAGGTCTATACCAAGGCCTATTTGCGTCATTTGATCAAGTCAGGCGAAAACTTGGGAATTCAAATTGCAACGATTCATAATCTCGCGTTTTACCTCGATTTAATGAAAGAAGCCCGTAAACGAATTCTCGACGGCACTTTCGTTGAGTGGAAAAATGCAGTAACGCCAAAATTAGGACAACGATTGTAACGTGCTTTCCATCCTCGATAAATATATCATTCGGAAGTTCTTAACGACCTTCTTCTTCATGCTGGGAATCATCATGCTTCTCGCTATGGTCTTTGATTTATCAGAACGATTGAGCGAATTTATCGACAACCAAGCGCCACTATCTGGGATTGTTTTCGAGTATTACCTCAACTTCATTCTCTTCTACGGGAACATGTTTTCCTCAATGATCATTTTCGTTTCAGTCATCTGGTTTACGGCGAAGATGGCGCAAGACACCGAAATCATTCCCATGCTCAATAGCGGGAGGCCTTTTCATCGCTTTCTGAGACCTTATATGATTTCCGCGACAATTCTAATGGTTATTTCCTTGTTTATGAATCATTTCATTTTGCCCAAAGCAAATAAGGTGCGCTTGGCATTCGAGGAGAAGTACTACCGAGATGCCATGTATGTGGAAGATTATCATGCGGAATATCCCGGAAATCAAGTGGTCTATTTCTCTAGTTTTTCGTCCGAACAAAATGTAGTCAATGACTTCGTGCTGGAGCAATGGGATGAGAAGAAAAAGCTCAAGTACTTCATCAAAGCACGCTCTGCCCAGAATAAGCAAGGCACAGATAAGTGGGTATTGACGGATTATTTTGAACGAAGAGTGGGGTATCCGAATGATGTGGTCCACGAAGGGCAGAAAAAAGACACCGTGTTTAAGTTTAGAATTGAGGAAATGGCCCAGCGCGATAATATTGCCGAAGCCATGACTTACTCGGAGTTGAAAGGATTTATCCAAAGGGAAAAGGAAAAGGGTTCTGGAAATGTACCCATGTACGAAATTGAGCTCAATCAACGTACCTCGTACCCATTTGCGTCCTATGTGTTGACGATCATCGGCGTATCGGTTTCTTCCCGAAAAAAACGCGGAGGTATAGGCATCAGTATCGCACTTGGTCTGGGGATTATCTTCATTTATATCTTCGCCATGAAAGTGACCACTGTTGCTGCCATGAAGGTTGGTTTTCCTGCAGAATTAGCGGTTTGGGTACCGAATATTTTATTTGGAGGTATCGCATATATCTTGTACCGCTTCGCACAGAAGTAACTAACATCCGTTTGGATGGGCAAGAACCAAAAGTCCGAAAGATTCTATGTGGATGTATAGACACAAAAAAAAGCATGTATGCGATACATGCTTTTCCTATGCTTTGCGTTGACTAAATCAAACGACTATAACTTTCGTGGATTTTGCTTCGGACTAATACCAGTAGGCGAAACAGGTTCCTCCGAGGTAACATTGCGCACGTTCGAATTTTCCTCACTAGTTTCTTGCACTAACTTTTCTTGTGGACCTGGTGCTGGAGCGAAACGCTCGTTAGAATACTTGGAAATAGTGCCATCTGGCAATACCTCATCCGCACGATTTGCAACAATCGACCATGAGAACGCCGTATTGGAAGATCCAGCATTCAACTCGATGACATCAAATCCATCCTTCGTTTTATTGGTGACATAGACACCTTGGCAATCACCCTCCAATTGCACAAATACACGCAATGGATGTTTCTCATTGACCACAATATTTTTCGCAAAGATTGGATCGATAGTGATGTGTACTTTACCGTTTACCAATTGGCCAACACCATAATCTTGGAACAAGTTTTCAGGTGCTTCTGGGCAAGAAAGTGCCACATTTTTTTCATTCAGGTCTTTCACGATTGTATTTACCGTACCCGCACCGATGATTTTCCGTAAGGTCCCTGTGTTGTCGCGAACGCCAACATAAGCCCAAGTCTGAGCAACGCCTCCTGCTTGCACTTCGAAATATCCACCTGCACTTGCGGTGGCTGCATTCAACGCCAAGTTGTTTAAAGGGTTTGCATTTACCGTTGTTGTTGCATAACCTACAATTCCATAATTAGTACCGACTCCAGTTACACCACTACCCGTGGAAGGAGTTAAAATGGTACCTGTAAGGTTGTTTCCAATACCGACAACACCATTTCCGCTCGCGACAGTTTTTGCAATCGAAAAGGTCCCAATGACGGCGCCATTAATCGCTGCCCCTGACCCACCTGTGAGATAGGTTCCGGCTGAGTTGTTTCCGACAGCGAACAATCCTGTTCCACTTGCATTTGTATTTACACCATCTGCTCCAAATCCTGTGGCTGAAGCGGACTGGCCATAGACACCATAGGTCGAACCCGTTGCACCACTACAGTCACCGCGAACCCCCATAACGAATCCTGTTCCTGTAGGCGCCGTATTGGCACTTCCGCGGACACCAAAACCATTTTGAGCAGCACCAATCGCTGCTGCGGTATTAAAACCTCGAATTCCTGATGCACTGCCGACAGCCCCTGTTTGTCCTTGAATACCATGTGCTGGATTCGCGCTAACGTCAAGGTTGATTCCAAAAACTCCCATGGCAGCTATTGAAGAAGATTGACCATAGACTCCGTAAGCTGAACCTGTTGTTCCCGTTGAAATCCCCAAAGCACCAATAGTGATCGCCGTTCCTGCGGCTCCGGTAGCTTCCCCGCGTGTACCTACGGCCACGGCTGCTGTTGCTCCCGTTCCTGCAGGTGCAGTTGAGTTCGATCCCCAAACACCTTCGCTCGATGATGAAGCTAGCGTTGCAGTGCCATACATACTTCCCCAAACTGCTGTTCCATTTGTAGAAGCTCCACCATTGGTTTCGCCATAAACACCTGTCCCATTGCCTGCTGAATAGCCATTAAGGGCGAATGTGCCTAAAGGATTTATGGCACCTGTTGCCCCTGTGGCATATACAGAAAATACATCCCCAGCAAAAGGTGTAGTGGCATTATAAATTCCCGGTCCGGTAGCCAAAATACGCATGCGCTCATTGGCAGCAGCATTACCTCCAGTTTTTGTAATAAATGCTTGAGCATCAGTTGTCCCAATAAAATTTGTTCCAGCTACAGTTCCTGCGTTTCCAAGAATCTTCCAATCATCGTCGTTCTCGTTGATGACATAAGGATCTGCAACCGTGCCAGTGCCTGTCAATGTAATGCCTGTTCCTGAAACCGATACACCACCCTGACCATTCGCTCCCGCCGGACCTTGCGGACCTGTAGCTCCCGCAGCACCTGCTGGACCTTGGGGGCCCGCAGCTCCCGTAGCTCCTGCCGGACCCTGTGGCCCAGTAGCGCCAGTAGCGCCGACTGCCCCATCAGCACCCGCAGGACCTTGCGGACCTGTAGATCCTGTAGCTCCAGTAGCCCCTGTTAAACCGATAGGACCCTGTGGCCCAGTAGCGCCAGTAGCACCGACTGCCCCAGCAGCCCCTGTCAAACCGATCGGACCTTGTGGTCCAGTAGCACCCGTTGCACCCGTCAAACCGATAGGGCCTTGCGGACCAATAGCACCGTCAGCTCCCGCCGGACCAGTAGGGCCTTGTGGTCCAGTAGCACCTGTCAAACCAGTAGGACCCTGCGGACCTGTAGCTCCTGTTGCTCCTGACAATCCGACAGGACCTTGTGGACCCGTAGCTCCTGTTGCACCTGTCAATCCGACAGGACCTTGTGGACCCGTAGCTCCTGTTGCACCAGTCAATCCGATAGGACCTTGTGGACCCGTAGCTCCTGTTGCACCTGTTAAACCGATAGGACCTTGCGGGCCAGTGGCGCCCGTAGCGCCAGTCAATCCTGTTGGACCCTGCGCCCCAGTAGCACCTGTCAAACCAGTGGGACCTTGTGGACCTGTAGCACCTGTCAAACCAATAGGACCTTGAATTCCTTGAGGTCCTTGTGCGCCCGTCATTGCCCCACATAGGTTTAGCCAACCC
>CANGIC010000006.1 GCA_947453795.1 Flavobacteriales bacterium | reverse complement strand
GCCGACATTGTGGCGATTACAGGTGAGAATCGCATTTTATGTGCACACGGACTAAAACAGCTCAATACGCGTCCGCGCTTGGCCTTTCGCGAATTGCTCGCTGTAGCGAAAAAGGAATTTCCACTGACGCTCACCGATGTGGTGTTCATTATTGCCCCACGTATCAACGCCGCAGGTCGACTTCGCAGTGGACGCATTGCGGTTGAACTCATGATTTCGGAAAATTTGGCCGCAATCCAATCCTTGGCAAGGGAAATAGACCAAGACAATCAAAACCGCAAGGCACTCGACAAGGCGATTACTGCGCAAGCGATTGACATGATGGAAGACGATCCTGCGTACGATGTGAAAAAATCGACAGTTGTCTTCCGACCGGATTGGCACAAAGGTGTGGTTGGTATCGTTGCCTCTCGCCTCATTGAAAAACGATTCCGACCGACCATCGTTTTAACGGAATCAAATGGAAAGGCAACAGGTTCAGCGCGCACAGTAAATGACTTTGACCTTTATGGCGCCTTGTGTCAATGCACGGAACACCTCGAACAATTTGGTGGTCACCGACATGCCGCAGGGATGACCATGCCTTTGGAGAATGTCAAACCATTCATGGAAAAGTTTGAATCCGTAGTCCAACAGACCATTTCAGCAGAAGACGAATTTCCTACGGTAAAAATCGACTTGGAAGTGGAATTCAATCAAATTTTCTCCAAAACAGAAAATAGAACAATGGTGCCACAACTTAAACGCGATTTATCAGGATTTGAACCCCATGGTCCTGGAAACATGACGCCTGTGTTTATGGCGCGCAATGTTTACTCCCGAGATTTCCGCATTTTAAAAGATGCTCATCTCAAGCTCTTAGTGACTCAGCCACAATTCGACATTGCCATTGATGCCATCGCTTTCAATATGGCCGATAAGGTGGACCTCATCACACACGGCATGCCCTACGACATCGCATTTACCCTGGAAATCAATGCATGGAATGGCAAGGAAACATTGCAGTTGAACATTAAAGATATTCGTGAAGCGGATCAATCCTAATGTTGTATTTGGATGGTTTGATGTCGATCTTCGGTCTTGAGTAAGTAAGTGCCATTAAGAAGGGGTGTCACATCTATTGTTGTATTCTGATGGTCTGCTATGGATGAAAACACAATTCTTCCAGAAAGATCGTGAAGCGCAATGGCATCTCCAATATTTGCACGAATGGTCAAAACCTCCGCGCATGGGTTTGGATAAGCACTCCATGAAATAGTTTGAGTTGGCACATCCAACACATTGGAAATTCGCCAAGTTTCTTTGAAGCGCTCAGTGTTCGAAATTCCTGTGGTGAAATAAAAGTCAGGGCCAAAGGCAAAGGACATTGTGCCTTTTCTAGGGGTGGAAATGAAGGAAGTCGATCCAGCCAACACCCAAGTATTGATATCGAGAACATGAAGATCATTCAAAACCACATTCGACACATCCAATCCACCAAAAAAGGATACGAGATTATTGATTTGGGCAGTGCCAATATAACACCTTGGCGAAAGCCCAGGATTCGGCAGGGTAACCCATTGCTGTGTGGTAGGATTGTACTGATAAAACTCCGTATTCAAGTCAGTTTGGTTGTTCACGTTGTTACGGCCCATACCCACAAAGCCAAGATTGTTGTGCGCGAAAGAAGTACCTCTCCAAATGCCATTTCCCGGTAGTGCGGTTTTTTGCGACCATTGGTTGTTGTTGATGTCGTAGCCCCAAACATCCGTAACTATTCCTTGTTGATTTTTCCCTCCGACGATATACATGGTATCGTTCAAGACAAAGTGCACAGCTCCACTTCTTCCCTCAGCAGGCAGTGGCGCGAGTAAGGACCAACTGTTCGAAAGTGGCTGGTATTGCCACAAATCATTGCAATAGGTCCCGTCACATTTTATCCCGCCAAAGACATAGCCGATTCCATTGTTGGATGTACCCACGGCGTATTGCCTTTCCTCGCCAAGTGGCAGATCTGCACAATCAGACCATGCCATTGTCACTCCGTTGTAGCGATAAAAATCGCGCATGCAGCTGAACCCACTGTCACGCCCCAAGCCCGTATAAACGAACGAATCGATCACAAAGCAACTGCCGTCATCTCGAGGTGTTCCTGGGAAATCTTCCAGTTGTTGCCACGTCTGCGCATAGGCCGCGGATGCCAAAAAACACAGGGAAAGGAATAGTATTTTACTCATGTTGGCTTAACGCACTTTATATGGGTCTATTGCATAAAAAAACCACCCCGAAAGGTGGTTTCATTTTATGTAAAGTGATTTATTTCAAATCAGGCATTTCACGCGTGAATGCTGGAATTCCCGTTACATCCATACCCGTAATCAAGAGGTGAATGTCATGCGTTCCTTCATAGGTCACCACAGACTCAAGGTTTGCCATGTGGCGCATAATAGAGTACTCACTCGTGATTCCCATTCCGCCATGAATCTGGCGTGCTTCGCGAGCAATGTTCAAGGCAATTTCCACATTGTTTCGTTTCGCCATAGAAATTTGAGCCGATGTTGCACGACCTTCATTTCTTAACTGACCAACGCGTAAAGTCAACAACTGAGCTTTTGTAATTTCAGTAATCATTTCAGCCAATTTCTTTTGAATCAACTGAAAAGAACCGATTGGAACACCAAACTGCGTGCGTTCTTTTGAATAGCGCAACGCTTGATCGTAGCAATCCATCGCTGCACCAAGTGCACCCCAAGCAATACCGAAACGCGCCGAATCCAAGCAGCTCAATGGAGCGCCAAGACCTGAACGACCAGGTAAGATGTTTGCCTTCGGCACCTTCACATCAACAAAAATCAATTCTCCTGTTGAGGAAGCACGCAAGGATAATTTCCCATGCATCTCTGGCGTAGAGAATCCTTCCATTCCACGTTCCACCACCAATCCGTAAATGCGTCCTGTCTCGTCCTTGGCCCAAACAACCGCGATATCCGCGAAAGGAGCATTTGAAATCCACATTTTAGCCCCATTCAAGATGACATGGTCACCCGCATCTTTGAAATGAGTGGTCATTCCACCTGGATTTGATCCATGATCGGGCTCCGTCAATCCGAAGCATCCCATCATTTCACCTGTCGCCAATTTTGGCAAATATTTTTGACGTTGTTCCTCCGAACCGTATTTCCAAATTGGGTACATCACAAGAGACGACTGCACCGAAGCCGTTGAACGAAGTCCAGAATCACAGCGCTCAAGCTCTTGCATAATCAATCCATAAGAGATTTGATCCAATCCTGGTCCACCATACTCCTCAGGAATATAAGGTCCAAAAGCACCAATTTCACCAAGCCCCTTCAACAGGTGATTTGGGAAAGTGGCTTTCTCGTAATGCTCATCTATAATGGGCGAAACCTCTTTTTTAACCCACGCTCGAGCTGCATCGCGCACAAGTTTGTGTTCATCGGTCAACAAGTCATCCATGTTGTAGTAGTCCGGGTGGACATACAGGTCTGTTCTCATTTCGTTATTTTTTCGTTTGGGCACAAATTTAATTATAATTCACTTTGAGGTGCAGAAACTATCGTCGTGTTCTTAACTTTGTGCCATTCACTCGAAAAGTTGATGAACATACTGATCCTTTTGAACGACGCAGGCGCGATTCCCGACACCTTAGTGCCACGGGCAGAAAATCGCACCTTGTTTTTGAGTGGATTATTTGCGGCATCACTGATCCTTATTGCCATCGCTCGGATTTCCAATTACAAAGCCATTGGCACCGTAATCAATGCCTTCTTCTCGGTCGGTTCCATCCACCAGCTATTGAAAGAAAATATGCGCATCGTTTCGCTTAGCTCCATCCTTTTGCTCCTCAACTATTTAATCGCCTCCTTCATTTGTGTTTATTTGGTATTGAATCGCACCCTTGGATTAAGCCCAAATGTTTCGATGATTTTTGCCAGTATTGTTCCCCTTGGATTTACCATTTTTGAAATAATGGGAATGGCGCTCACCAGTTTCATTACGGGAGAGGGCAAAACAATGGAGCCCGCTTTTCAAACCTCATGGATTGGGTTTGAATTTATTGGATTACCTCTTTCTGTACTGGCTTTAATCTGGATTATGAACCCCGCACTGAACCTCATTTGCCTGGTGCTTTTCGGTGTGCTTTTCGCCGTCAGAGTCCTTCAGCGCATTACCAAAAGCAGCATTCTCGTATTGAATAAAGGTGTCGCTTGGTATTATATATTTTTATATCTTTGCACGCTCGAAATTCTGCCGATGATAGTAGTATACTACTGCATAGAACTGAATTTTCGATCATTGATTTGAGTCTAACTAAGTTGTTGAAAATTGGCGATTAAGACGATACTCGTTTCTCAACCCAAACCTGAAGGAGATAAGTCACCTTATTTCGATTTGGCAGAGAAATACAAGTTAAAAATAGACTTCCGACCGTTCATTCGGGTTGAAGGAATCGGAGCGCAAGAGTTTCGCCAGCAAAAAGTAACCATTGCTGAGCACACTGCCATTATCCTTACTTCAAAAAATGCGATTGACCATTTCTTCCGTATCGCTGAAGAGGTCCGTTTTGAGGTGCCCGACACCATGAAATATTTCTGTATTTCCGAAGCGGTGGCCCTGTACCTGCAAAAATATGTAACCTACCGCAAACGAAAAATCTTCTTTGGAAAACAAACCATCGAAGAATTGGTCGATGTGATGAAGAAGCACAAGGGAGAAAAGTTTTTGCTGCCATGCACAGATATTTTGCGTGACAATATTCCTTTGACACTGGAAGCGCACAAGATGACATTCTCGAAAGCCATTCTTTACCGGACAGTAGCGTCTGATTTATCTGACTTAGAAGATGTGTACTACGACATGCTCGTGTTCTTTAGTCCTGGAGGAATTGAGTCCCTTTTCAAAAACTTCCCTGATTTCAAGCAAAACGACACAAAGATTGCTGCGTTTGGTCCGACAACGGCCAGTGCAGTAGCCAAGCACAACCTTCGTTTGGACGTACATGCGCCGATGCCGAATGCACCATCCATGACAGCGGCACTCGAACTTTTCGTGAAAGAACAGCTGAAAAAGAAATAAGCGCTTACCCCAAGTCCTTCAGTAATTTTTCCATTCCCTCAATGGCCTTCAAAGGTATGATTTGAAAGGATTTAGGCACGTTCAATTCACCCGCATTTGGATCAATGAAATACCGCAGCTCAGCGTTAGACGCACAGTGAATAAGTCCTGCTACCGGATAAACCTGCAAAGATGTACCGATCACCACAAAAATGTCTGCGGCTGCAATCCGTTGCATTGCCACTTCATACATCGGCACTTCTTCTCCAAACCAAACGACATGGGGCCTAAGCACAAAACCATCTGGACATACATCACTTTTTTTAAGTTCCCATCCTTCAATCGGATAATACGCCTTTTCCGCGTTGGGACCAGAACTTTTAGACAGGCGAATATTTCCGTGTAAGTGCAGCACATCGGTGGATCCAGCACGCTCATGAAGGTCATCGATATTTTGTGTGATCACCGTCACATCGTACTTTTCTTCAAGTTGAGCGATCAACACATGTGCTTTATTGGGTTCACATCCGAGAATTTGTTTTCGACGCAGATTGTAAAATTCTTGCACCAAAGCAGGGTCACGCTTCCAAGCTTGCGGCGTGGCAACATCCTCAATTCGATACTGTTCCCAAAGTCCCCCGCTATCGCGAAAGGTACTGATGCCACTCTCGGCACTCATGCCCGAACCGCTAAAAATAATGAGCTTTTTCATGGTGAAAATTTGGTTTTTGAGATAAATATTGTGACGAAAAAATGATTAGAATAAAAATTTGGTGTAAATTCGAACGCGTTAGCTTCACGAAGTTAACATTTGTCTAAACCAAAAAATTTTCAAAGAATGAAAAAACTATTACTCTCTGCCCTTGCGCTTTCGAGCATCGCGGCAATCAACACTTCAACGGCACAGTTGGCTGCTGGAAGCATCGCTCCAGACTTTACTGTAACGGCTTACCAAACTGCTTTGGCCTCTCAAGGGTTGAACAACAACGGAACTTACAAATTGTATGACTACCTAGATGCAGGGTATACTGTATTCATGGATGTGTCTGCAACTTGGTGTGGTCCATGCTGGAACTACCACAACGGTGGTGCTTTGGATGCATTGTATACGGCTCACGGTCCTTCTGGATTCCCAGGAGTATCTGGATCAACAACAGATAACGTTATGGTTATTTGGGTAGAAGGTGATGGTACAACTGCTGATGCAACCATGTTGACAGGTGCTGGAAGTCTTGCAGGTACGGTAAACTGGATCAATCCAGGAGGTGCTGGTGAGATTCCATTCCCTATGGCAAACCCAGCTTCTGCCTTGGCTACACAAATCAACAACGATTACAACATCGGGTATTTCCCAACAATCTACAAGATTTGTCCTAACAGAACAATCGAAGAAGTTGGTCAATTGTCTGCAACAGCACTATACGCTACTGTAGGTTCTTGTCCAGCTCCAGCGTCACAAACAAATGACCCTGCAATGCTTTCTTACCAAGGTAAAGAGAAGTCTTGTGCTGCGATCGATTTGATCGTTCGTTTGCAAAACAACGGAACATCTCCATTGACTGCATGTACAATTACAGCAACTGAAGGTGCTACGCAAATCGCACAATACAACTGGTCTGGTAACTTGGCAACGTATGGTTACCAAGATGTAACGATTGGTCAGTTTACACCAACATCTTCACACAACATCACGATCACAATTTCTTCTGCTGATCAAAACACAGCGAACAACACCATCACAAAAACATTGTCTCGTGCAAACACAGGTGCGAACAACAGTGTAACAGTGAAAGTGAGCACTGACCAATACAAGTCTGAGACTTCTTGGAAAATCTTCCGTAGCAATGGTCAAGTAGCATACACAAGCCCATCTTATGGTGCTGATGCTGCAGCTGCTGGAACTATCGCTCAAACAGATGTTGTCACTAACTTGGTGAATGACTGCTACCGTTTGGAAGTATACGATGCGTATGGTGATGGATTTGACAGTGGATACGGAGACGGATCTGTTGAGATCTTCGTTAACGGTGCTGCTATCGCTGGTGTAACAAACTTCCCTTCAGGAACAATGATGATGGATGCATTCGAAATCAATGCTGCGGCTGGAATCAATGAAGAACTTGCTTCTACATTGTCTGTATATCCTAACCCTGCATCTGACGAGTTGAATGTTTCATTCGAAGCAACAAATGCTGATTACCAAGTTTCTATCCTTGACCTTCAAGGACGTGTAATTACAGCAAAATCACTTCAATCATTGAACGGAGTTTCAACAGTTACTTTCCCAGTTGCTGACATGGCAAAAGGAAGCTACATCGTTACTGTTGTATCTAACGGAATCACAACTACTAAAAATGTGGTGATCAAATAATTGAAATTCATATTTCGAGAAACCCGGGCTTAGGTCCGGGTTTTTTTATGCGCTATAGTTCGGTACCTTATTTCGATGCATTTTCTTATCTTTACCCCCCTAAGAAACATTCATGGCGAAAATACGCAAACAGGAAGCTCTCGACTATCATTCATCGGGCAAACCGGGAAAGATAGAAGTAATTCCTACAAAACCATATTCTTCTCAACGAGACCTTTCATTGGCCTATTCTCCAGGTGTGGCGGAGCCATGCCTGAAAATTGCCGAGAACAAAGAGGACGTTTATAAATACACCAGCAAGGGAAACCTCGTTGCGGTAATTTCAAACGGAACTGCTGTGCTTGGATTGGGGAATATCGGCCCTGAAGCATCGAAACCCGTTATGGAAGGAAAAGGATTGCTGTTCAAGATTTTTGCAGACATTGATGTCTTTGATATTGAAGTAGATGCCAGCGACCCGGAGTTGTTCATTCAAACAGTAAAAGCAATCGCGCCGACTTTTGGAGGAATCAACTTGGAAGACATAAAAGCTCCAGAAGCATTTGAAATTGAGCGACGTCTCAAGGAAGAACTCGATATCCCTGTCATGCACGATGACCAGCATGGTACTGCGATTATTTCATCTGCTGCCTTGTTGAATGCACTGGAGCTGGCAAAAAAGAAAATTGAAAACGTTAAAATCGTGGTGTCTGGTGCGGGAGCATCTGCACTTTCTTGCGCAAAGCTTTACCATGCCCTAGGTGCCAAGCTGGAGAATATCTTCATGTTTGACTCGAAAGGGTTGATTTGCCAGGAACGAACAGACCTGGATCAAACGAAGGTCTTGTTTTCTTCCCATAAAAAGTCAATTGACCTCATTTCCGCCTTCAATAAGGCCGATGTATTTCTTGGTTTATCGCGTGGGGGCTTGGTCAACAAAGACATGATTAAGGCGATGGCAAAAGACCCCATCGTATTTGCATTGGCGAATCCAGAACCTGAAATCTCCTACAAAGAAGCGACATCTGTGCGCAAGGATATCATCATGGCGACTGGCCGTTCAGACCATCCTAACCAAGTGAACAATGTACTTGGATTCCCATTCATCTTCCGCGGTGCACTCGATGTGCGTGCCACTACCATCAATGAGGAAATGAAATTGGCTGCAGTAAAAGCCATTGCGTCCTTGGCAAAGGAAACCATTCCAGAGGAAGTGATCGAGGCCTATGGTGAAAAGAACATCATGTTCGGCCGCGAGCAGATCATCCCAAAACCTTTAGATCCACGACTCATTTATTATGTAGCACCCGCTGTAGCTAAAGCGGCGATGGACTCAGGTGTCGCACGAAATCCAATCGCCGACTGGGATGCGTATGAGATGCAACTAAAAAACCGCCTAGGTCTTGACAACAAACTCGTTCGGAACATCACGGCCAAAGCGCAAGAGAATCCGAAGCGTGTTGTCTTTGCAGAAGCAGACAATATTAAAATACTTAAGGCCGCGCAAACAGCCATGGAAGAAGGGGTTGCCTTTCCGATATTGCTCGGAAAACGCAGCAAAATTGAGGCCCTCATCGAAGAATATGCGATTGAAATGCCAGATGTGGTAATCATCGACCCGAAATCCGAGGAAGAGGACGAGCGTCGCGCTGCCTATGGTCATGCCTTCTTTGAAAAACGCAAACGCAAAGGATTTACGGAATTTGAATCGGTTCAAATCATGCGTGAACGAAACCACTTCGGTGCAATGATGGTGGAAATGGGCGATGCCGATGCCATGATCTCCGGATTGACACGGAGCTACAGAAACAGCGTTCGACCAGTTCTTCAAACGATAGGTCTTGAAAAAGAGGTAAATACTGTTGCTGGGTTGTACATTCTAAATACGAAGCGAGGTCCTTTGTTCTTGGCAGACACCACAATTAACTTGAATCCTACAGCTGAACAAATCGCTGAGATTACAGCCAATGTAGCGAAAACGATACGCAAGTTCAAAGTGACTCCACGCATCGCTCTGTTGAGCTACAGCAACTTCGGTTCATCAATCGGTCCTGATGCAGAAAAAATGTCCAAGGCCGTAGAAATATTGCACGACAAATACCCAAGCTTGGTGGTTGACGGCGAAATTCAAGCGAATTTTGCATTGAACAATGACCTCTTAATGGAGAAATTTGCCTTCTCACACTTGGCTAATAAACAGGTGAATACCTTAATTTTTCCGAACCTTTCAGCCGGAAATATTACCTATAAGGTCTTGCAAGAGATGATTGAAGGTGATGCCATTGGGCCAGTGCTCGTTGGTTTGAAAAAATCCGTTCACATCCTGCAATTGGGTTCAAGTGTTCGGGAAATCATCAATATGGTAAAAGTGGCTGTGGTTGATGCCCAAAACAAATAAGTATGATAGGACAGTTAAGCGGACGACTCATTGAGAAAAATCCTACGGATCTGCTGATCGACTGTGGAGGGGTTGGCTATGAAGTGAAAATCTCACTGAATACGTTCACCACCTTAGGCACCGATGAGGCCGTTCGTATTTTTACGAAGCTGATCGTGCGGGAAGATGCCCACCTATTGTATGGTTTTGCTTCGAAAGAAGAACGTGAGATGTTCAATCACCTCATTTCTGTTTCTGGCATAGGCCCCAATACGGCAATGATTATGCTCTCTTCCATGGTTCCCGATGAAATTGCACATGCCATACAATCGGAAGATGTACGCACCATTCAAGGAATCAAAGGCATAGGGGCGAAAACTGCCCAACGGGTGATTATTGACCTTAAGGATAAAATGTTAAAAATGACATTTTCGGCTGAAAATATGTTTAGTCAAAGCAATACAAACCGATTTGATGCGTTAACTGCCCTTGTTTCTTTGGGTTTTGATAAAAAAGCCGCAGATAAAGTACTCGATAAACTTTCGACTGGACAGGAGTCTGTGGAACAATTAATTAAAGAAGCACTGAAATTATTATAAGTTGAGAAGAGGGATTCACTTACTGTTTAAATGCTGCACTACTACATCGATTTCGTTGGTGGTTTCTGCGTTATTTATGGTTTCAGGAGTGCTGTTTGCGCAGGATACCCTGCCTTTTCCCATTCAAAACAATATTGATCCAACCCAAACGACACCGCAAAGTTTTGACCTTGGTGATCCAAGTGCTGTTAAACAAACCATCGTTTACGATCCGACCACAGGAACATACATCTTTAAAGAAACAATTGGCACTGATTTGAATTACAGGAACCCTTCCATGATGACCTTGGAGGAGTATTTGGAATACGAACGTCAAAAGGCATTGCGTGAAAACTGGAAGGATAAAATCGACCAGCAAACTGCGAAGAGTCAACCCATGGAGTTTCCGATTAAAATTGGTAGCAAGGCCTTCGAAAACTTCTTCGGTTCAGATCAAATTACCATTCGTCCGCAAGGAAGCGTTGAACTTTCATTTGGTGTGAATTCATCGCGTTACGACAACCCAATCTTGCCCATGAAGCAGCGTCACATTACGCGCTTTGACTTCCAACAGCAAATTCAGCTCAATTTGGTGGGACAAATTGGCACCAAACTAAAAATTGGCACAAGCTACAATACCCAAGCAGCATTCGATTTCGACAATGTATCCAAACTCGAATATACGGGTGACGAAGACCAAATCATGCAAAAAATTGAATTGGGGAATGTAGCCATGCAGCTACCAACTTCGTTGATTCAAGGTTCACAGACTCTATTTGGGGCAAAAACAAAGTTGAAATTTGGACGATCTACCATCGACCTCATCGCAGCATCCTCTAAGGGTAAACGTCAGGAAATAAATATTTCTGGGAAAGCGCAAGTACAGAAGTTTGAACTCAGCGCCGACAACTACGAAGCCAACCGCCACTACTTCGTCAACTTATTCCACCACGACCACTACGACGAGGCGATGTCCACCTTGCCAATTGTGAATTCAACAATGGCCATTACCCGAATTGAGGTGTGGTTGACGAACCGAACGAATAGCATAGAAAACACGCGAAATGTCGTCGCTTTTTCCGATTTAGGGGAAGGAAAACAAAGTAACTGTCAGGGTAATCCTGGTGGATTTGGGCCAAACGATATTCCAGACAATGAAGCAAATGGACTTTATGCATGGGCTTCAAATCAACCTTTGGTCCGCAGTTTTTCCAATGCGGTTCCTGCACTCAATTCGCAAGTCACGGCGCCTGGACCTTTCCAACAAGCGGTTCACTTTGAAAAAGTAGAAAACGCGCGTAAACTGACAGAACAAGAATTCTCGTACAACGCGCTCTTGGGATATATCTCCCTGAACCTTCCCTTGAACAACGATGAAGTTTTGGCGGTGGCCTATGAATATACCTACCGCGGTGAAACATACCAAGTGGGTGAATTCTCTACCGATGGTGTAGCAGGTCAACAAGCACTTATCCTTAAATTGTTAAAGCCGACCATCACAAATCCGAATAACAAAGTGTGGGACTTGATGATGAAGAACGTTTACTCCATAGGTGCTTACCAAGTGGATCAAACAGGTTTTAAAATTGACCTCCTCTACAACAACCCTGAAACATCCTTGCTCGTACCATTCTTCCCATTGGATGGCGTCGATGACAAGCAGTTGGTTACGCTTTTGGAAATGGATAAGCTGAATCAAAACCAGCAACCCTTCTCCGATGGGGTATTCGATTACGTGCCGATCAATTTTACGGGAAATAAAGCCGAGAATGGCGGGACAATCAACACGCGAAATGGGCGCGTCTATTTCTCGACTATTGAACCATTTGGAACCACACTCAAAGGAAAACTCGAAGCGGCGAATATACCTCAAGTTATCGTGGATAAAGTCTCTTTCACCGAATTGTACGACTCTACAAAAACGGCCGCACAGCAGATCCCAAGCAAAAACCGTTTCACCTTTAGGGGGGAATACCAATCTTCCGTTACCTCTGATATTCCACTCAATACACTCAACGTACCGCAAGGGGCTGTTACCGTAACTGCAGGAGGAATCAAATTGACAGAAGGAGTAGATTATACCGTGGATTATAACCTCGGAAGAGTAAAAATCCTAAACAGCGGGATTCTTGAATCAAATACCCCGATTAAAATTTCCATTGAAAGCAATTCCGTCTTTGGTTTCCAAGCCAGGTCCATGATGGGGATGCACTACAATTATCGATTTAATGAAAACTTTAACATCGGTGCCACATGGATGCGGATGATGGAGCGACCGGTAACTCAAAAAGTAGATATTGGCAGTGAACCGTTCAAAAACAACATCATTGGTCTCGATTTGGCGGTGAAGACTGAATTGCCATTTTTAACCAAAATGATTGACCTTCTGCCTGTCATTTCAACTACACAAAAATCAACGCTTTCCTTCACTGGTGAATTTGCGCACCTCATTCCAGGACAACCGCGGGCGATCAACAAAGACGGAACCTCCTACATTGATGATTTCGAGGGATCTCAGAGTGCCATCGATTTGCGGGCATCCACCGCTTGGCGACTTGCCTCTACTCCGCAAGGTCAACCTGACCTTTTCCCAGAAGGACAAAATAAAAACCTTTCTGCTGGTTACAAGCGTGCGCATACCTCGTGGTATCTCATCGATCCATTGTTCTACCAAAACAACTCATTGACACCACAGCACATTAAGGACAATCCAGCCATGTTATCGGATAGCCGAATGCGTCTGGTCAATCAAAAAGACATTTTCCCGAACCTCCAACAACAGTACGGTTCCATAACCAATATTCCAATTCTCGAACTTGCCTATTACCCTAAGGAGCGTGGGATGTATAATTACGATACCACGAACGCTGTTTTGCCTGATGGTACTTTCTCGAATCCTGAAAACCGTTGGGGTGGAATTATGCGTTCTTTGTCAACCAACGACTTCGAGTTGACCAATGTTGAATTCATTCAATTCTGGGTGCTCGATCCGTTCAACGAAGATGCCGATCCTGATCAAAACCATACCGGAGGTGACCTCTATTTCAACCTGGGGAACATCTCAGAAGATGTATTGGCCGATTCGCGAAAAAGCTTTGAAAACGGCTTGCCGCCAACTGGGGTTTCTTTGAACGACAACATCGACACCACTGCTTGGGCACGCGTTTCAACACAACAGGTTGTAGTCAATGCCTTCGATACCGATCCGAATAACAGATTAAATCAGGATATTGGACTCGACGGATGGAACAATGCACAAGAGAGAGTGGCATTTCAAAACTATGTCAATTGGGTGCAAAACAATCCCAATCTGGATGCCGTTACAAAAGCACGCATGATCAATGACCCGTCGGGTGATGATTACAACTTCTACCGCGACGACAACTATGATGCGGACACCTTAAATATCCTTAAACGGTATAAAAAATACAATGGTATGGAAGGCAACTCGCCAACCACCGAAATGTCAGATACCGCCAATGTAGACGGCTACCCAACCCAAGGGACAAACATGCCTGACTTAGAAGACATTAATCAAGACAATAACCTCGCAGAATCAGAGAGTTATTTCCAATACCGAGTAAGTTTGCGTCATAACGATATGGCTGTTGGGAAAAATTACATTACCAATGTTCAAGTCTATCAAAATGGCACGAAAGAAGAACGCTGGTATCAATTCAAAATTCCGATTCGTGACTTCGAACGCAAGGTAAACGGCATCACCGATTTCCGTTCCATTCGTTTCATGCGCATGTTCTTGAAAGACTTTGACGAGGAGGTTGTTCTCCGTTTTGCACGACTTGAATTGATTCGCGGTGAATGGAGACGTTACCGCGAAGACTTGACAACTCCGGGTGAAAGTGTTCAGGTCGATCCAAACCTTACCTCTTTCAACATCGGTGCGGTGAATGTGGAAGAAAATGATCAACGCAGCCCAATTAAATACGAAATTCCGCCTGGTATTCAGCGTGAAATTGACCCTTCACAAACCTACCAACGTCAGCTCAACGAACAGTCACTCGTATTGGATATCTGTAACCTCCAAGATGGAGATGCGCGTGCGGCCTACCGCAATGTCCAATTCGATGTGCGCACTTACAAGAAATTAAAAATGTTTGTGCATGCCGAGGAAGTTAAAGCTTCATTGCCCTTAAACAACAAGGATTTAACGGTCTTTGTGCGGTTGGGGACAGACTTCAGTGACAACTATTACGAGTATGAAATCCCCTTGTATAAAACCCAATGGGGAGCAACACTTCCTGAAGATATTTGGCCTTCACTCAACAACATTGAGATTGTTTTCGATGACTTATTAAACCTAAAGAAGAAACGAAACAACCTTATTGATGCGGGCAATAGTTCCGTTTCCTATGTGATTGAATATGCCGACTTCATTCCAGGATCTACAAGTCAACGGATTAAAGTGAAAGGTAGTCCGAACTTACAAGGCATTCGTACCATCATGGTGGGAGTACGAAACCCGTCGAAATCATCCAATGTATTTTCAACGGACAATGGCGAAGCGGAATGTGCCATCATTTGGATCAATGAGTTGCGCTTAACAGATTTCGTCAGTGAAGGAGGTTCAGCCGCTGTAGCACAAATGCAGTTGCAAATGGCCGACTTTGCCAACGTATCGATGTCGGGGAATTATTCCGGAATCAACTGGGGAAGTGTAGAAAGTCGCGTACAAGAACGTCAACGCAACGAACGCATGGGCTTGGACATGAATGCCAATGTTCAACTCGGACAGTTCTTTGGACGAAAAGCACGCGTGTCCTTGCCGTTCTTCTATGGCTACTCTGTAGGTGTCATTAATCCAGAATATGACCCGTTCAATCCCGATGTGAAACTCTCGTCGTACGACTTGGCGGAGCGTCGTGAACGTGCCAAACTTGGACAAGATTTCACAGAACGCAAGTCCTACAATTTCACCAATGTGCGCAAGGAAATGAAGGCGGGTGCGAAAGCACAATTCTGGAGAATTTCCAACTGGTCAACATCCTATGCCTATTCAGAGAACTTACATAGAGATTTCAACACCAATTACGACCGCACCAAGACGTGGAATACTGGGCTGAACTACAATTACTCATTCACCGCCAAACCGTTAGAACCGTTCAAGAAATTGCCATTCGTGCAGAAATCAAAATGGTTGACCTTGGTCAAAGACTTTAATCTATACCTCACCCCTAAAAACATTTCGTTCAGCAATGATCTTTTGCGCACCTACAACGAACGTCAGGTGAGAAACAACTTGGTTCCCGACTACCAATTCGCACCTGTATATGTGAAGCGTTTCAATTGGAACAGAACATATACCTTAGGTTATGATGTCACAAAGAACCTAAAAGTGACCTTCAACGCTGCCAACAGAGCAATTTTTGAAGAAGGCAATGGTCGCGTCGATAAAAAAGCCGATCCACTCGCCTACCAAGCTTTCCGCGATACCATTCGTTCGCAAATGAATACCTTCGGGAAAACGATGGATTACACGCACAACTATTCCATCAACTACACCCTCCCATTGGATAAGTTCCCTGCAACCGATTGGATGAGCGCCAGCTTTAAATATTCTGGAACATACAATTGGCAACGCGCACCGCTCGGTCAAAGCGCCTTCGGAAATACCATCCAAAACAACCGAAGCATCAACATGACAGGTCAGCTGAATTTCATGAACCTTTACAATAAAGTCCCTTATTTAAAGAAGGTGCTTCAAGATGGAAAAGGTGGCCGCGGTACAGCTGCATCAAAAGATGTTGGCGGACGAAATACGGGTGCTGAAGGTGGATCGAAAGGGTCAACAGATAAAGCCACTGATAAAGAAAAAGAGCCCGAAAAGGACGAGTCAGAGATGACCGAAAAGGAAAAGGCGAAAGCAAAACGCAAGAAAGAACGCGAAGACAAACGCAAAGAGCAAGAGAAAAAACGTGGCGGTAAGGTTCACCCGGTGGCTGGCTTCTTCGCGCGGGCCTTGATGACTGTTCGCAATGTATCCGCAACATATGCACTCAATGATGGAACATTGCTTCCGGGATACAACCAAGAAAGTAGAATTCTTGGATTTAATCCGTCCTTTAATGCGCCACTCGGTGGATTTGTGTTCGGACAACAACGCTACGACATCTGGGGAAGAGAAACGGGTTACAACATTGCGCAAACAGCCGCCAATAATGGATGGTTGGTGCAAAATCAAGACTTGAACAAGCAATATTCGATGACGCATTCGAAGAACTTAACCATGCGAGCATCCCTTGAACCATTAAAAGATTTGACCATTGAACTTTCACTCAACCGCACCTTCGGAAATACTTCCAATGAATTTTTCCGTTGGAATGAAGCTTCGCAACAGTACGAAGGTCAAAGTCGTGTTGAAACAGGAACATTGACTTACTCTACTATTGGTGTAGGTTCTGCCTTCGCTTTAATCGGTAAAGAATATTCATCGTCCGTTTTCGATAACCTACTGACGAATCGTCCTTTGGTCTCTCAAGTACTGGGTGCCAACAATGCCAATTCCTCTCCATTGACCTCAGGATATTACAGCGGATACAATGGAACTCAGCAAGAAGTGATCATCGGTGCTTTCTTGACTTCATACACAGACCGCACGGTGAATGAGAAAAACATCAATCCTGTGAAGAACATGCCATTGCCTAACTGGTCCATTAACTACAACGGCTTAACGAAATTTGACTTCGCTAAAAAGTATGTAAAGAACTTTGTGATTCGTCATGCCTACAGTTCTACCGTGAGTGTGACCGGTTTACAAACAAACTTAAACGCACAGTTTGATGGCGGTGGCAATGCCTCTGCGTTGGACATCAACAACAACTTCCTAGCTGGACGACAAATTCAAAACTTGACCTTGACACAACGATTCTCTCCATTGATTGGATTTGATGCAACGTGGAACATTAAAGGACAATCCCTCCTTACGAAATTTGAGTACAAAAAAGACCGTTCAGCGACCCTTTCCATGAACAACAACCAGGTGACTGAAGTCATCGGTGATGAATGGGTGATCGGTGCAGGATATAAATTTGCCAAAGTAAAACTTCCGTTTGAAAAAATTCCTGCAGCTGACTTAAACATTCGTTTCGATTTCTCCTTTAGAGATAATTTGACTGTGATTCGCAAAGTCGTGGAAAACACCAACCAAGCAACAGCAGGTCAGCGTGTCGTTTCCATCAAGACATCTGCCGATTACAACCTTACACAGAACTTAACTGTTCAGTTGTACTATGACCAAGTGATCAACACGCCGAAAATTGCTACCGCCTTCCCTACAGGGAATATGAGTACCGGTATTCGTTTACGTTTCAATCTCGCAGGCGTTCAATAACCATGATAATCAGAGCGGCAATACCCGGAGATGAGCATGCGATCATGTCGCTCATCCACGCCTTGGCCTTATACGAAAAGGCGCCTGAGCAAGTAAAAAATACAGCGAGTGATTTGGCCATCCATCTTTTTGAAGAGAAAATTTGCGATGCACTTGTTGTTGAGCAAACCGGAGAGATCATTGGTTTTGCCCTTTTTTATACCAACTATTCGACCTGGAAGGGAAAATGTCTTTACCTTGAAGACTTCTTTATTCTTCCGGAGCATCGCCGCGATGGTATAGGATCACAGCTGTTTGATCGCGTTGTTTACATTGCAAAGGAACGTCAAGTGCGACGTATGGATTGGCAAGTGCTGGAATGGAACGAACCCGCGCTTTCCTTTTATGCGAAGAAGCAGGCCACCCTCGATCCTGAATGGGTCAATGGTCGCTTATTTTTTGACGAATAGCACAACCTTTTCTTCTTGAGAGTGTTTAACTATTATGGCAGAATCAAAGAAAATACTGATCGCTGGTGGGACTGGCTTTATAGGTAAAGCACTCGTTCAAGCATTGGGTAGCGCTGGGCACGATGTCCGAGTCTTGTCGCGCAAAACAGGGGAATCAGGCAACTACTTTTGGAACCCCTTAACGCAAGAAATTGATCCCAAAGCCCTTGAAGGCATTCAAATTCTGATTAATCTGAGTGGCTCAGGTATCGCAGATCAACGGTGGACCGATGCGCGAAAAAAAGACCTTCATACCTCCAGAATTGGAACAAACGAATGTCTATTCCATCACCTAGACAAAATGCCACACCTTGAGCAATTTATTACCGCTTCCGGGATCAATGCTTATGGCTTTGACGAAAATGATGTGCAGCACAGAGAAAGTGATCCGTTTGGGACCGATTTTCTTTCTGAACTGGTGCACGCATGGGAAAAAAGTGCCGATGTGTTTTCGGAAAAATGTCCCGTGGTGAAAGTGCGTATAGCGGTCGTTTTAGGCCCTGATGGAGGGGCATTGAAACGGATGTTACCGGCGATCAAACTAGGTGCTGGCTCACCCCTCGGAACAGGCAAGCAATTCATGCCCTGGATACACTCCACTGACTTGGTAGGGATCATCATTCACGCCATTGACCACAAGTTAAACGGAGCATACAATGCCGTAGCGCAATGCGACACCAATCGCGTTTTCATGAAAGAACTAGCGAAACAACTTAAAAAACCCTTCTTTTTTCCAGCGGTTCCCTCCTTTGTCTTGCGTGCAATGTTCGGGGAAATGGCGGATGTCCTATTAAAAGGAACAAGCGCTTCCCATCAAAAAATAGTTGATTCGGGCTATTCCTTCAAGTATCCTAAGCTTGACGAAACTTTAACTTCCATTTTCAAAAAATAAAATCTAGATACATTCTCTTCCTCGAATTTGTAACTTTGAATTCATCTTTCAAAAACATGATGAAATTCATTAGTCTATTCATCTTCCAATTTGCACTAGTACTTCCTTCAATGGCTCAATCTATAGAAGACTTGAGCAAGAAGGAAATGAAGGAGCTTCTTCTAAAGTTTTCTCAATCCAACGATTCATTAAAAAAGGCAAACTTGGAGTTGAGCAATCAATTGAATAGTGCATTGCAAAAAAAGGGGGAATCTGAGTTGAAAAACGAAAACTTAGCGAAAGAAAATAATCTTCTCTTAGAACAAGTTGAGGCCTTAACAAAATCACAAGAAATTTCCACAAGAGCACTCAAGTCCAATCAAGCGACAATAAATCAGTTACAGGATTCAATCAACAAATTGTACCTAGTTCGTGACTTGTCAAATGGACAATTTAGTGCTGAGGAAATGGCGTTTATCACAAAAAGTTTAAGGGAGGAAATCAAAAAATACCAAAGCGGCAACGAAGTCTCTTTCGTTATAAAAAAGGCCGAAACGACTATCGTTAAACTAGGCACTGGAGATCTCGGCTATGTTCCAGCGTATGAATTCAATGCACGGTACAACCCAAATTTTGCCGGAGACTTTGATAAAGACGGAAAACAAGAAATTCTATTTACCATTGATGAAACAGCAGGGGGGACATATGCTTGGCAAAGAATCTTTTGCTTAAAAGTCCTTCCGAACAATCAATACAAACTCATTGAACTTGACTATTCCTGTCCCTGCGCTTTAAATTACCACTGCGGAGATAATCCTTATCCCGTAATGACAAAAGTAGTGAACGGAAATATTTACATTCATTTGGCCTGTTATGGAGAACACGATGCCTCATGCTGTCCTAGTTCAGAAACAGAAAAACCCTACAAATTCGAAAACGACAAATTAATTCTGACTCATTGAATGCCCGCTTTCGATTCAACTGTAATCACAATAAATCATTTGCCAAATTCGCCAACTCCGAACGCTCCCCTTTTTCAAGCACCACATCGGCAAACAATTTCTGTCCTTTCAATCGATCAATGAGATAGGCCAAACCGTTCGAGTATTCGTCCAAATAAGGGGTGTCAATTTGGTTGACATCACCTGTAAACACAATTTTGGTGTTTTCTCCTGCCCGCGTAATGATCGTTTTAACCTCATGTGGGGTAAGATTTTGGGCTTCATCCACAATGAACATAATATTCGACAAGCTGCGCCCACGAATGAAAGCCAAGGGCGTAATGACGATACGCCCTGAATTTTCCATTTCGAGTATGGCTTTGAATTTCTTTTCATTTTCGCTGAACTGCGACTTGATGAATTTCAAATTGTCCCAAAGTGGCTCCATATAGGGTCCAATTTTGTCGTTCGCATCTCCTGGAAGAAAACCAATTTCCTTATTCGAAAGCGGAACAATCGGACGTGCCAAAATGATTTGATGATAGCTCTTGCTTTGTTCGAGTGCCGAAGCCAACGCCAATAATGTTTTTCCTGTCCCTGCCACGCCTTGCAACGCGACCAATTTGATGTGGGGATTCATTAGTGCATGCAGCGCAAAGGCCTGCTCGGCATTCTTCGGTTTAATGCCGTACACGTATTCTTTTTCAATGCGCTCCAATTGATCCGTGAAATGGTCGTAAAAAGCCAGTGAAGATGTCTTTCCATTTTTTAAAATATAATAGCCATTTGCAATCTTCTTTTTGCCAAGAATTCCATTTTCCTCCACTTTACCGGCATGAAAAATCTGCCGAATAAGATCTGAGTCAACGTGATCAATGGTATTGGAGGTTCCCTCTTCTTTCACCTCCACTTTCCCCGTCTCATAGTCCTCTGCGTTGATGCCGAGTGCCTTGGCTTTGATGCGCAAGTTGATGTCCTTCGTCACAAGAACAACCTCCATATTATGTTCCGTTTCTTTTAAGACCAATGCTGCATTTATGATTTTATGGTCATTCTTTCCTGCTGAATAGACATACTCCGCATTGATTTCTTTTGGATTGTTGTCAAGCACGACCCTGAAGCTGCCTCGTTCTTTACCCAAACTGATCCAATCTTGTAAACTACCATGCGATGAAAGTTTGTCGATTTGACGAATCACCTCTCGCGCCGAAAAGTTCTTTGTGTCGTTTCCAATTTTGAACTTATCCAACTCTTCCAAGACCGTGATGGGTATTGCGACAAAATTCTTTTTAAAGTTGGTGATTGCCTGATGATCGTGCAACAATACGGAAGTATCTAACACAAAGATTTTCTGCTTTTTTGCCATACTCGTTTTTATTTAAAGGTAGCGAAGCACTGTTTTAAAGTCATTTTGAACTACCAATAGTTATTTACACTGTGCTGTTAGATTAGCGTACAATTCAATGAATACAGCGAACAAAATTGAACGCGGTGTGTTTATTTAACAAATGCTTAAAATGGAAGAGTGGAAAGTTGTTCCTGGGTTTTCAAATTATGAGGTATCCAATCAGGGTAACATACGTTCTATTGAGCGCGTGTCAACCATGAGTAATGGTCGTGTCGTTCATCTAGAGGGGCGCGCAAAAACCATTCGTGTTCATCCAAAAAATGGATTCCTTCTCACAGACCTTGTCGACGACAAAGGAAAACGCCGCACCGTATATCCGCATAAAGTGGTGGCATTGGCCTTTATTCACAACCCTCAGCCACGAAAAAATAAGGTTGTCGTTCATCTGGATGGAAATCTCAACAACAACTGCATTGAAAATCTCGCATGGACAACATTCAGCGCATCGATAAAAAAAGGATTTGAATCCGGTAAGCGGGACAATTCTCAGCTTTGGTTGAAGCGCAGGTTGAAATACGGCCCAAAAGGAGGCAACACATCAAATGGTCGTCCTGATCCCCTCGATTACGCACAAAAAAAACGAATCCACTACTTGCGTATGGAGAAAGGAATGACATTAAAAGAGCTTTCCGAAAAGTACAATTGCAGCATTTCACACATTCATAAAACATTGCTGCGCTTCAGTACAGAGGTATAAGTATTAGAAGAATTTATTTCTCCGAATAATGCGATCGACGGGAATATAAATCGTTCCAAAGGCCTCGCTCCTACTCAATGAATCGAGACTAAATTGCAAGCGCGTTCCTCGTTCCGTCCACACCCCATTGTTGCGGCGATGCTCCTCAATCGCAGGCGTGTAGGCCCCCGAATGGAAAATGAAGTAATTGTCTTTCTTTTTGAAGCGTAGTTCTGGCGAAAATAAAAACCGAAATTTATCGTCCTGCTGCGTCAAGATTCCCTTTGCCATAAGCCGATTGAACAGCGATTGTCCTTTTTCGTTCATGGACAGGATCAATGAAAACCCTGGCACCTTGACATCTCGCTTTTTCTCTACTTCGGTCACATTGAAATCCTCATCGAGCACAGATTCAATATAGCTTTCTTGAACTGTTTGAAAGCCCCCTTGGCGAAAGGAAAGATCACCATCCCAGGCATTTAGAAATTCCGCCGTAGGAAACCCAATCTTGCGTCCCAACTTCATGAGCCAGATATAAATCGGATCGGTAGGGCTCGATCGCAGTTTTGTGATGTCCAAGTGGATGTTCAACATTTTACTGGCAAATTCCCCTTCTTTGAAATTTATACCCGCCGATTTCATCTTGACATTCAACGGTTTCGAGCTTCGAATATAGGCGAGCAAACTGAAGCTTACGGAATCGCTGTCGTGCGCAAAAATGGCTTTTTTAATTCCGTTTTCCTTGAGCTTTTTCCAATTCGAATAAATCACCAATTTCTCCTTACCGAATTGCTTTTCATGCAAAAAGGCCTTCCAACAGGGGGCAATCCCAAAGCGCTTGGCTTCACTTACACGCTTCAATATCGGCTCAAAATTCTTCCCTTTGTACACCAGCAAATAATTCTTTCCGTAGGTTAAATAGCCATTTTCTGCGGGATAGGTATATACCTTTTGTTCATTGATGAGTGTATCGCGGATGTCTGCGAACTTCCTCAAGCGTTCAATCCCTTGGAAAATTTTACTGCTATCACTTACATGAAGCACCGCACCCCACTGTCCTGTTTCAAATGCAAAGAAGTAGGCAGGATCTTGAAGATTGAGTCCGTACATCTTCCCTTGACCCAGCAAAAATTCATAGGAGAAGAAATCGCGGAAAGGAATCTTGTGGTAAAACAACATCCCACTGGTTTCGCGTGCCACATCGAGCAAATACGCACGTCCTAGAAAATCGGCTTCCGGCAATCGGTCCTCAATACGCGGTGGATCTGCCTTTCCAAATAAAAATGGCCTTAAATAAAGGAAAACTCCTAGCGCAACAGAAAGAATTAAAATAAGGACAACCTTCTTAAACATGAAGATGGGTTATTTTGAAATGACATAAATGCTGTTCAACAAATCGAGCAAGTATTTCCCCGAATTGTCATAAACACCTTGGTAATTGTACACCAAGTTTAAGTTCGTTTTCTCCTTGCTTGTCTTAGAGGATGTCAACTCCATAGTCCCTGTTTTGCCGCGCATGGCATCGATAATTTCATTCTCACGGTCACTGAAGAAATCGCGAGGGAAGCGCTCAATGGCACGTGCCCAATCGATATGTGCATACATAAAACCGCTTTTCTTCGCGCGCTTCGCCTCCTTTTTAGACAATGCTTCTTTACCGTATCCAGTAGAATGTCGCATTGCTAAGTCGGCGTCATTGGTGAAAATAAACAAGCCATTGGTATTGATCATATACAAATCTGCCGCGTCGAGGATGGCCTTTTCACACACCCAATAGGTCCCCATGTTTTTAAAACGAGAAGTCAAACGAGACAAATGGTTCAATACTTTTTCTGGAATATCGGCGCGTTCTGTGGAGAAACCTACAGTAAAGATGGGCATGTCTTCTTCTGCTTCAACTTCACGCTCACTGTATTCGAAGGTCTCTTCATCGTAGCTGAATTCAATTTTTGTCGTTTTAATCTTTTGAATACCGTTGAACGTGCCAAACATACTTCCCTTGTAGGTGCCAAACAGTGCATCCTTGTTGATGAACTCATTCAGCAATTCAATCGTCAATACATTCGCGCTCATGCGGGAATTTTTCTCGGAAGACAAAATCGGCATGATCACTTTATACGCTTGCTCATAGGCCTCGCGAAGATTTACATTGTAGGAGAAAAATGCCGTGTTGTCCTTATGGATGTATTTTAACACGTCCTTATCGAACTTTGAATCGTTCATCTTTTGGTAGATAGAGCCAAGCTCCTCGCCGTAGCGCACCTCCATTTTAAACTCGACAGATGCTTGATTAAGAATGAGATCGCCAAGAATAACATTTCCCGTATACAACTCTTTCATGTCCTCAAATAGCGATGGAAACATGGTCTGCATATACCACATACCTTCTGCTTTTTGAAGGTTACGTGAATTGTCCAAGTAGAAAACACCCTCCGAGGTATGCGTCAATTGCTCCGCAAATCGTGTGTCCGAGTTAACAAGATTGATTTGTCCAACAAACAATTCTTCACACAAGGCAGAAAGGTATTCCATTTCCAGCATCACTTGAACGCTATCACGCAATTCGTAATAGTTCTTTTCGAGCAGGTTCTCATCTTCTAAAATCCCTTCAATGTCTACCTCTTCCAGTAAGTCCTCTTCAGACTCCTCAGCAGGTGCTTCAGTCGCTTCGAATTCAAACTCGCCTTCAAGCAACACCCCATCCTCATCGAAGTCATCATACCCCTCGTTGTAATAGGGATTCTCATTTCCTCTTGAATACCAAATCGAATCCGTGACTTCATCGATTTTTTCCATGTTTGGTTCAACGCGAACGAGAAGCGCTGCATCACCCTTAATGATTAAATGATTGAAGTAAGAACTGTAAAATTCTACCCCTGGATAAAGGTCTTCTTCTTTTTCGAAGTCATCAAAAACGACAAATAAATCTTGTTTGTCCTTGATGCCTAGTGTAAATCCAGAAACCTCATAATTTTGACCTTTCCCATAGAAGACATTCAACTTTTGATCGAAGTCAATTCCTGAGTCTTTCAATGTTTTTCCGGTCGTCGAACCATCAAACAACTCTTGTTGCACCTCTTCCATGAATTCATAGCGAACCAGGTCGTCCAATGAAATTTTCTGTAATAGACTAATGTTGTTCAAACTGAAAACGGTCACCGCATCCTTTGGGATGAGTGTTTCAGATTTGACAGTCGGGGTAGTTTCGGTCATGGTTTGACCATGTAAATTGACAACGCTGCCGACAAAAAGAAGCGTTAAAATCAATTGAAAATGAGGACGTCGGATCACTTTATTCGGTTCTACGGATTGTACGACAAAAATACGAAAATTACCTCGAATTTTACTTGAGCGGGGTAAGATAGATGATGTTGTCTAAAAGGGATGTGTTTTGCGACAACGCATGCGGATTTGTCTTGATCATCACGTTCATTTTGTTCGCTGAAATTTGTGCCAATGGATTGTCGAAATGATCGACAGGCCGCTCAAATCGCGTGATCGAGGTGTACGTACCTTGTTTGAGCAGCGCAATGTCTTCTTGTTGAAATTCAGTAGTTTTCTTGACCGAAATTTCTGGAATGGAACGCACGAGTTTTTGACCGTCCCAGTTCAACCAGATAGCATCCAATTCGGGAACATTTTTATCCCTTAGCTCATCGCGCACCACTTCTTTAATGGCTGTTTGAAGCGCTGATACACTGGTGAAATCGCAGCGCAATTTAAATATATATGACTCGAAATCTGATTCAATGGTAACATTCGATATTCCCGTTTTGGCATCCAATTTTTTCTGAAATTCTGCTATTCGCGAATTCAGCTCCGCAATGGAAGGAACACGGATGCCATTGACGCTGTCCAAAGCCAGTATAGAGGTGACCTTTACTTTGCTGGAGCTTAAATTTACCGTGTATTTGAGGGTTCCACTGCCGTCATTATTGATTTTTATATCGTCAATGAGTTCAATGCAAGAATGGAGAAAAAGTGTGCAGAACAACAGCACTGAAAAAGTCCAAAATTTCATGGTACAAAGTTAAACATTTCCGCGCTTGGCAAAAAGCAAGCCATAAGTTAAGGGCTAGAATGGCCTAAAAACAATTTTTCACGGTGGAATTTTCTTCGTCTGCTGGCAAAGACCCCTTCTACTTTCTGTCAATTCCCTATATTTGCACCAAATTCATCACATGACGGATTCATCTAGAATTTCTACAACGAAAGCACCAAAACCGGTTGGTTTGTACCCACATGCCCGCAAGGTTGGAAATTTACTTTTTCTTTCTGGTGTAGGTCCGCGCGTTGCGGGCTCCGATGCAACAGATTCAGCCGTGCCTGGGTTAACCTTGGACAAGAATGGAAATTTCATTGAATTTGACTTTGAGGCACAATGCCGCAGCGTTTTCGACAATGTTCGGATTATCTTGGAAGAGTCAGGTTCGAGTTGGGATCAGCTGGTAGATGTAACCGTGTTTTTAGTCCACATGAAACGTGACTTTCACACCTACAATCGGGTGTATGCGGAATACTTCAAAGACAACTTACCGTGCCGCACGACCGTGGAAATAAACTCACTTCCAACGCCTATTGCGATTGAATTAAAATGTATAGCAACAATTGATTAAACCATGACAGGATTCATTCTTCGCTGCCTCATTGCCGCAGCAACATTATTTTTTACCGTTTGGCTTTTCTTTACCGGACATTGGGGCTGGGGAATTACCATGATTCTTCCCGCTGGTCTTGTTATTCTTTCTTTTTTCAGGAATGAAAACATGATTCTTGCACTCAACCAAATGCGCTTGGGAGATACCGATAAAGCCAAAAAATACATCAACCGCATCTCTGCACCACAGCTATTGCCGCGCAAGCAACATGCCTATGTCTTGTTTCTTCAAGCGGTAATGAACACCCAAGAATTTGGGTTTACGAAAAGTGAACAATACTTGCGCAAGGCCATTGGTCTTGGGCTACGTACTGGACAAGACAATGCGGTTGCACGTATGCACTTAGCTGGAATCTGTTTGCAGACGAACCGCAAAGCAGAGGCAGAGAAGTTGTTGGCCGAAGCAAAAAAAATGGACAACACGGGAATGCTGAAAGAGCAGATCGTGATGATGCAAAATCAAATGAAAATGGCGCCGTCTAAAAACCAAATGCGCATGGCGCAAATGATGGGTGGACGCAAGAAAATGCCGCGCATGCGCTAATGGAAAAAGACATTTCAAATCGCATCGTTTCTCAGCCATGGGCCGATTACGAACTCATCGACGCAGGAGGCGGAAAAAAATTAGAGCGCTGGGGGAAGGTCATTACCATTCGTCCGGAAATTCAGGCCTACTTCAAATCTGAAATTCCTTTCACCGAATGGGAAAAAATGGCGAACTGGGAATTCCGCACGAAAGCAGGAAATAGTGGTACCTGGAGGGCCTTGAAACAGAACTCTCCAAAACAATGGAGCATCACATACCGCCAATTGCATTTTCAGCTCGAACTTACTAAATTCAAACATGTCGGTTTGTTTCCTGAACAGCGCAGCAATTGGGACTTGATTCGTCAACGACTTCATACAGACGATAAATTCCTCAATCTCTTTGCTTACACGGGGGCGGCATCCTGTGTGGCGCGCAATGCAGGAGCCGAAACCTACCATGTTGATTCCGTCAAGCAATTGATTTCTTGGGCACGGTCCAACATGGAAGAAAGTCGATTGCTCAACATCAAATGGGTATTGGAAGACGCACTTAAATTTGCCAATCGTGAAGTCAAACGCGGCAACAAATACAAGGGCATTATCATGGACCCACCTGCTTGGGGTATTGGCGCCAAAGGAGAAAAATGGAAAATCGATGAAAAAATCGATGAGCTGCTCGCAACTGCTGAGTCCCTGCTCGACGAGGATGGATTCCTCATCGTGAATACCTATTCTCCGACCTTTGACCTCCACATGTTGCAAGGACTGGCCGAACTTTATTTCGGGAATCGTCCTTTTGAAGTCAAAGAATTGTGGATGAAAACCACGACGGGAAAGGACCTCTACTTTGGCAATGTTTTGCGCGTAGGATTCTCTGAAAACACCGATTAATTCAACAATCACTAAACATTCTCGCACATCCCAAAGGGATAGTCGCACGGCACTCTCGAAAAAAAAGCTACATTTGTCCGCAACATTGCGTGTGGAAACAGAAAAGAAAATAGCAGTCATTGGAGGCGGAAGCTGGGCAACAGCGCTGGTCAAGATGTTGTGCAATAACCTCAGTTCTGTGAATTGGTGGATGCGCAGTGAAACCGCCGTCGCACATATTCTCAAATACAAGCACAATCCAAGTTACCTTCAATCTGTAGAGTTTGATCTCAATAAAATCAATGTATCAACAGATTTAGTCGAGATTATTCGTCCGGCTGATATTGTTATTATTGCCACACCATCTGCATTCCTCGTTTCTATATTTGAAAATTTCCCAACGGAAATCATGCAGAACAAGGTTGTCTTTTCCGCAGTGAAGGGGATTATCCCTGAATACAATGCCATTCCTGCGCGCTTCATCCACAAGACTTTTGGTACGCCTTACGACAACATCGGAATCATTTGTGGTCCTTGTCATGCGGAGGAAGTGGCCCTTGAACGACTTTCCTATTTGACCATTGCTGCTCAGGATGATGAAATCGCGGAAGAAGTCGCTGAATTACTCGCTTGCCGCTACATTAAAACCACCATTTCGGATGACCTTTTCGGCACTGAACTTTCCGCCGTGCTCAAAAATGTGTACGCCCTGGCGTCAGGGATTTGTTCTGGCTTGGGTTACGGCGATAATTTCCAATCGGTATTGATTGCCAATGCGATTCAAGAGATTGAAAACTTTATTGATGAAGTGAGTCCGATTCACCGCGATGTCAAATCCAGCGCATACCTTGGCGATTTACTCGTAACGGCGTACTCTAAATTCTCGCGGAACCGTACCTTTGGGACCATGATTGGAAAAGGGTATTCCGTGAAAACCGCCCAATTGGAGATGGACATGATTGCCGAAGGGTACTACGCGACGAAATGCGTCATGGAAATCAACAAGAAGTTCCAAGTGGAAATGCCTATTGTGGAAGCCGTTTACAATATCTTGTACGAGCGCATCTCTCCAGCTGTTGAAATGCGCCTTCTGTCGGATAAGTTATCTTAAGCTCATGCGCGGTCGTTTTTTTCATACGCATCGAATCATTTTGAATGCCACTTTTTTGCGTAGCTGTTCCTTTTTAATCCTTCATTTTTCATTCTTTACCTCTCTTTTCTCCTTTGGACAATCGGTCATTCAGTATGTGAACCCGTTTATCGGTACCATGAATGCGGGACACACTTATCCAGGGGCAAGCATGCCTTTTGGAGCGGTGCAATTGAGCCCTGACACGGATACAATCCCTTTTTCAGTCAATGGTAAATATACCGGTGATGTCTATAAATACTGTGCGGGTTACCAGTATGACGATCCTACCATCGTTGGTTTCACCCATACCCATTTCAGCGGCACTGGTCATTCCGACTTGGGGGATATCCTACTTATGCCTGGCACTGGGAAAGTTCAAATGAACCCTGGAACGGAAAGTCAACCCGACAAAGGATACCGTTCACGCTTTTCCCATGCCACAGAAAAGGCAGCACCCAACTATTATAGCGTCTATCTTGAGGACCCAAAAGTGAAGGCGGAAATGACGACAACCACGCGTGTTGGGATGCACCGCTACACCTTTGATCAACCGGAAAATGCACACCTCATCTTGGATTTGATTCACGGCATTTACAATTACGACGGGAAAAATGCGTGGACCTTTTTGCGCGTGGAAAACGACACCTTGATTACGGGATACCGTCAAACAAATGGCTGGGCGCGGACCCGAACCGTTTATTTTGCCATTTCCTTCTCTCAACCCATTAGCACTTATGGATTGGAAAACAATCGTCCATCGGGGTACAATGGCTTTTGGGGGAAATTCAATCAATCCAAAGATTTCCCTGAGATGGCTGGTGAAGGTGTTCGCGGTCACATCCATTTTGATTTGAGGGCAAATCCGGTGTTGATGGTCAAGGTGGCAATCTCACCTGTAAGCACGGACGGCGCCATCGCCAATATGCGCATGGAAGCACCCTTGTGGGACTTTGAATCGATAAAAAATCAAGGTCAAGCTGCCTGGGAAAATGAATTGTCGAAGGTAAAAATTGAAGCAAGCACACCTGAAGAATACACGAACTTTTATACCGCGCTGTACCATTGTTACCTCGGAACGACCATTTACATGGACCATGACAACCGCTACAAAGGCCTTGACCAGAACATTCACACGGCAGACGGATTTACCAATTACACCACCTTTTCCTTGTGGGACACCTACCGTGCATTGCATCCGTTGTACAATATCCTCCAGCCCAAGCGCAACAGCGACATGGTCAATTCCATGCTTGCCCATTACGACCAAAGTGTCCATAGGATGCTCCCTGTTTGGTCGCATTACGCCAATGACAATTGGTGCATGATTGGGTATCACGCGGTTTCCGTTCTTGCCGATGCCATGGTGAAAGGCGTAACGGGCTTCGATCACATTCGAGCCATAGAGGCGAGCGTTCAAACCTCGAACAATGAATGGTTTGATGGGTTAAAGTCGTACATGTCAAATTCGTTTTATGTGGCTGAAGACCAAAGCGGGAACTCCGTGTCAAAAACATTAGAATTTGCCTACGACGATTGGACTATTGCGCAGATGTTGGCGCTGCATCCCGAATTGTCTGACGGGTCAGAAATTGACTTAAAAGACTATTACCTGATGCGGGCATCTTCATACACCGAAGTATTTGATTCAACCATCGGGTTCATGCGACCACGACTTGCGAATGGCAACTTCAAGTCCCCGTTTGATCCTTTGGATACCCATGGACAAGGATTTATAGAAGGTAATGCGTGGAATTATAGTCTTTATGTGCCGCATCATCCAAAAGCATTGATTTCATTGATGGGCGGGGACAAGCGTTTCATTGAACACCTCGATTCGCTCTTCACCATGCCTTTGGCCGACAAATACATTGAACATACGGAAGACATCATGCGAGCTGGAATCATCGGGAACTATGTACATGGGAATGAACCTTCCCACCATGTACCTTTTCTCTACAACTGGACATCTCAACCGTGGAAAACACAGGTACAAACACGCGCCATTCTTCCATCACAGTACAAAGCGACTGCGGATGGATTGGGTGGGAACGACGACTGTGGGCAGATGAGCGCTTGGATGGTATTTGCTTCACTTGGCTTTTACCCTGTCGCACCTGGCTCAACCGAATATGCCTTGACAAGTCCAAGTGTGAAATCGGCGGAATTACATTTAGAAAATGGTAAGACCTTTACAGTGAGGGTCAGTCATCAAGGGCCAAAAAATGTCTATATCCAAGCGGTCTATCTCAACGGGAAAGCTTTAAATCGCCTCTTCATCACCCATGCCGATCTTGTGAATGGTGGAACATTGGAATTTCATCTCGGACCGCGACCAAATTCCCGCCTAGGAATCAACCAATAATACCTCGACGACATCTGCCAAGGATTCCTTTATAGATGCACAAATAACTCCTCTCTTTTTAGTAGTTTTGGGCCTATGAAAGTGTTCAAATTTGGCGGCGCATCAGTCAAAGATTCATCTGCAGTGCGCAATGTATCCGGCATTCTCTCCATGTTTCGTGGTGAAAACATTACTGTCGTCGTTTCTGCGATGGGGAAAACGACCAACAAATTGGAAGAAATCGTATTGGCAGAGCAGCGTCACGATAAAAAAGCATTTGATGCACTGGTCGATGACCTCTACACCTTTCATCTCGACATCATGGCGGACTTGTTTCAAGAGCGACATTATGCCGCTTACAATGCAGTGGAGGACATTTTCGAGCGCTTGCGTGCACGCTTCAACCAACCCTTTCCGGAGAATGTTGATTTTGAGTACGACCAAATCGTTTCTCTCGGGGAGTTGCTCTCCACACAAATTATTTCTGCCTTCCTGAATGAGCAGGGGCATGCCACGCGTTGGGCAGATTCACGCCAGCTGATCCGTACGGACAATCGTTACCGCGAAGGAAATGTCGATTGGAAAAAAACAGAAGATTTAATTCGCGAACGTTTGATTCCCGCATTTGAGCACAATGACATCCTCGTTACACAAGGATTTATTGGTGCAACCGCCGAAGGATTTACCACAACCTTAGGGCGTGAAGGATCTGACTATACCGCGGGTATATTGGCCTATTGCACCGATGCCGAAAGTGTCACCATTTGGAAAGATGTTCCGGGAATGCTCAATGCCGATCCGAAGCACTTTAAAAACACCGTAAAACTCGATCAAATATCCTTCCGTGAAGCCATTGAATTGTCCTACTACGGTGCTTCTGTCATTCACCCGAAAACGGTTAAACCACTTCAAAACAAGGGTATTCCATTGTATGTGAAATCCTTCCTTGAACCAAATGCAGAAGGTACTGTGATTCAAGAATCGACCGCAAACGACCATTTGATTCCTTCCTTCATTGTGATGCGCAATCAAGTGTTGTTTTCCATCAATCGACGGGATTTTTCCTTCATCGTCGAAGAACACTTGAGTGATATTTTCAATCGTTTGGCGAGCATCGGCGTGAAGATCAATTTGATGCAAAACTCGGCCTTGAATTTTTCCATTCTCGTCGACCGCAGTAAAACAGATCCAGAGAAAGTCATTGAACACTTTACGGACAACTACGAAGTACGCTACAATGAGGGGCTTGAATTGGTGACCATTCGCCATTACGATGCCCATACACTAGCGATGCTGAGCGAAGGGAAAGAAACCTTGGTGGAACAGCGCACACGGCAAACGGCGCGCCTTGTCCTCAAAGAAAAAACGATGTAAAATACCACGAATAAGGTATTCAAAAACCCCGTTTAAGCGTTATTTTTGTAGTTCATAGGTTTCGATGTCGGCAAAATTATCAGAAATAAAAAATGGCAACTGTGCAACAGTCACTTCCATCGTGGATTCGTCCATTCGATTGAAGCTGATGGAAATGGGATTACTTCCAGGAAAAGCAGTTACCGTCTTGTTTCGCGCACCCTTGGGCGACCCCATGGCGATTGATGTCAACGGCTATATTTTGTCCTTGCGACTCGATGAAGCAGCAATGATTCTTGTTGAAGAACCTTCACTCGCGATTGCCTAAGTCATAGCCCATGAAGATTGCGCTACTCGGAAATCCCAACACCGGAAAAAGTTCTGTTTTTAATCTCATTACTGGACTACGACAGCAAGTAGGCAATTTTCCAGGTGTCACCGTCGAAAAGAAAACGGGAACGCTACAAATCGACGGCAATACGCACACCCTCATTGATTTTCCAGGAACCTATAGTCTGTACCCAAGATCTAAAGATGAACATGTAGTTTATACCGTTCTGTCCGATGAAAGCGCTGAAGACTATCCCAATGTCGTGGTGGTGGTGGTTGATCAGTCTAACCTTGAGCGCAATTTGTTTCTATTCTCCCAGATCTACGACCTAGGACTGCCCACCATTCTGGTCCTCAATATGACGGACCTTGCACAGCGCAATGGACTTTCCGTGGATACCGATAAATTAAAAACATTCTTTCCCGCAGCACACATCGTTTCAACCAACGCCCGCATCGGAATGGGCAAAGAGCGGTTAATGACCGCCATCGCGGACATGGCGAAAGCTCCCCCATCGCGAAGAACTCCCATTCCACTTTGCCCTATTGACGATATCACATGCCAGGAACAAGAGGCCGAGGCACGCTATACCTTCATTCATCAGGTCATTGATTCGTCACTTTCTCGGATAGAAACTGAAAAGAAAGCTTCCGTGAGCAAGCTTGATCGCCTTTTCGTTCATCCGGTTTTTGGCTACATTATTTTTGCAGCGATCCTCTTTATCGTCTTTCAATTCATATTTGCCTTTGCTGCAGTGCCGATGGACCTCATCGACCTGGGCTTTGCTGAATTTGCAGGATGGCTATCTCATGCTCTCCCAAGTGGAGTGTTTTCCGATTTACTTTGTCAAGGCATTATTCCTGGAATTGGCGGCGTGTTGGTTTTTGTACCGCAAATTGCACTGTTGTTTTTCTTTATTTCCATCCTCGAAGAAACAGGGTATTTGTCGCGGGTGGTGTTTATCATGGATCGGCTCATGCGGCCATTGGGATTGAATGGAAAAAGCGTTGTTCCCTTGATGTCGAGTGTGGCCTGTGCCATTCCTGGAGTGATGGCAACACGCACTATTTCTGACTGGAAAGAACGGATGATTACCATTCTCGTTGCCCCGTTGATGAGCTGCAGCGCGCGCATCCCAGTCTATACCTTACTCATTGCCTTGGTCATTCCCAAGACAACAATCCTAGGTATCTTCAATGTACAGGGACTCGTTTTGTTTGGGCTTTACGCCTTAGGATTGGTCGCTGCTTTGCTGGTTGCGTTTCTACTTAAGTTCATCTTAAAATCGCGCGACAAGGGATTCTTGATGCTCGAATTGCCCACCTTTAAATCGCCACGTTGGGGGAATGTCGGCATTACCGTGTGGGAAAAGGTAAGGGTGTTTATCCTCGATGCTGGTAAAGTCATTTTAGCCATCTCCATTCTGCTTTGGGCCTTGGCCACCTATGGACCAAGTGAATCGATGAAAAAAAATATCGCTAAAGCCGAGAAGGAATCCAAAGCATTGCACCTTACCAAAGCACAAACAAACCATCGTGTGGCTTCCGCTAAAATGGAAAGCTCGTACATCGGTCATCTGGGTCATTTCATTGAACCTGTCATTCAGCCACTCGGGTACGATTGGAAAATTGGAATCTCTCTTATCACCTCATTTGCTGCGCGTGAAGTTTTTGTGGGCTCACTTTCAACGATTTATTCGGTGAATGAAACAGACGATGTCAACAAGCGCCTTATCGATAAAATGCGTGCGGAGAAACGTCCGGATGGTACAAAAGTCTATACACTGGCTGCTGGCGTTTCGCTCATGGTATTCTATGTCTTTGCGATGCAGTGTATGGCGACGCTCGCTGTGGTGAAACGCGAAACCAACAGCTGGAAATGGCCCTTGATTCAAATTGGATTTATGGGAGCGTTGGCTTACTTTGGTGCATTGATCACATTCCATCTTCTCTCCTGATGCAAGAAATTCTCGTCATCTTCGCCGTGTCTGCTGCAAGTATCTTTCTTGCGCGACAATTCTACACGAAATTCGTGCGTAAGGATGCGAAATGTGATGGCTGTGCGGTTGGGAAATCACAGGTGAAATAGTCGTTTTTATTCTCTGCTAATCTTCACTCTTTAAATTCAATTTCTTCTTCTTTTTCTTCATCCAATTCCTTGGGTTATCGATAATGTATTTTTCGATTCGATGATAATCTCTCTGATTTCTAATGATATGCTCGTAATAATTTCTCTGAAAGATTTTATTT
>CANGIC010000005.1 GCA_947453795.1 Flavobacteriales bacterium | reverse complement strand
GTTTTGGGCATAGGACTAATTGGTTTGGGAGCCTATGGGCTTATCAAATTGCTCCGCATGAAAAATGTGGGCGATTCCATTTCTACCAATTTGGTCAATCCCCGAATCCATAAAGTTACCCTTCAAGGTATTTCTTTTCGTACTGAGGTTGCCATCAATAACCCTACGAAGGATTCAGTAAAAATCACAAAACCGGTTGTTACGCTTTCCACCAACGGCAAACTTCTTTCGCAATCAAACTCGGAGAATAAAACCATCACCATTGAACCGCTGAATGTGTCGCAAATTGACACGATTGAGCTGGTGATCGGCTGGACTACAATTGGAACTTTTGTAACCGGTATCCTTAAGAAAATCCCTCAGCTCATCGCAGCTTTCAAACCAGGAAGCACCAACGATATTGGGCAGATTCTCGGCATTCCTGTCGAGATGACTTTTTCGACTTACGCCAACGGCATCTTTTATCAATCAACGCCACAGAAAGTATTGTGATGCAGCTGGCACGTACCATATCGCCCGATTTTGAAATCACATCCGGACAAAGGCGGATACGTGACGGTAATCAGTATGACCGTTACTTCCCGAAGCCGGATGAACGAGATCGCATCATCATCAAAGACGGTGAAGTAAGCGATACAGTGGAGCTAATGGAAAAGGTGGTACACAAGTACCTCACCGATACAGCTCGCATTGCTCCTGTGCTCAAACGAAGCACACTGGAAGAAACCTGCAAGTCTATCTACGACTTCGTTTACAACAACATCCAGTATAAGCTCGACAAGCGTGGACTGGAGCAGCTTCGCAGACCTGCTCGTTCCTGGGCAGAGCGCAGAACCGGTGTTGATTGTGACTGCATGAGCATTTTCATCAGCAGTATTCTAACCAATCTAAAAATCCCTCACAGCTTTCGCATCACTCGCTATTCTGCCGATCACTGGCAGCATGTGTATGTGATTGTTCCGGATAACAGAGGTGGATATAAGAATATAGATGCGGTAGTCTCCCCCTATGGATACGAGAAACCTTTCACAGATAAAATGGACTATACCATGAGTTTAAATGGAATCAATGTCGCTGTGCTCAGCGGCTTAAATAGCGACCTGGACACCGTAGTAATGGGTTCAGGTTTATCAGGCTCAGATTTAGGAGCTACTTCTGCAAAACAAGATTTGGACAGCATCTATCGTCACTTGGTAGCTACCCGAAAAAGCATTGCGGAAAATCCGAAAATGGTTAGTTCCATTGACGATCCGCAGGCACTTATCAAAATGCTTGACTATGCCATTCAGTATTTCTACACCGACAAGCGTGAAGAAGCATTGGCTGTGCTGGAAAAGAACGAGGAACAACTCAACTTCCGAAACGGATTTTCCGGTTTGGGTGATGATGTGTTCGATCATGATGAGTATGCACTCAACGGCCCAGGAAAGAAAGGTTTTTTCAAGGGTATAAAGAACGCAGTTCAGAAAGTTGGTAAAGGCCTAAAGGAAGTCGGTAAAGCGGTTGTCCGCTTCAATCCGGTCTCTATTGCTGCCCGTGGCGGATTTCTGGTAGCCATGAAAACCAACTTGGGTAAAATGGCTGCTAAACTCAAATGGGGCTATGCAACCAAAGAACAAGCTGCCGCAAAAGGTATCAATGAAGCGCAATGGAACAAAAGCAAGGATGCTCTTGCCAAAGTAGAGCGCCTGTTTGCAGACAAACTTCAGGGAAAGCGTGATGCTTTGCGCAACGCTATTCTGAAAGGCAAAGCTGGCAACCTAGACGGATTCATCGAAGAAGATTTTCAGGGTCTGGGCGAACCGGTAACGGCCGCAACGCTAGCAGCTGCAACCCCAATCATTGTCGCGGCTATCAAGATATTAAAGGATTCAGGACTACTCAACAAAAACGAGAATGTCGATCCCAATGATTTAGCAAAGGAAATGGCCAATGATCCAGGTGCTGCTGAAGCTCTGCAAAAGGCAGGATCTGAAAGCGGCACAGAATCCGGCGGTGATGCATCTGCGCAAAAGTCTGCAAGCACAGGAACTGATGATGCAGCAGCAACAGGTTCCGGAGGCGGTGTCATGGAATTCATCAAAAAGAATCCGGTGCCAGCTGTTATCGGAGGCGGTCTGTTGGCTTATGGTATCTATCGAATGGTATCAAAGCCAAAGAAATCTACTTCCCTATCTGGCTATTCACGCAGGAAGAAAAATCATTCCAAAAAGAAACACAGTAAAGGCAGCAAGCAATTACCTGTGAAAGCAGTAAAACTTTTATAAGCAATCAATTAAATCAATAAACATGGCAACTCAACGAAAAACCAATTCCAAACTCAGCAGCCAGGCTGTAATGGAAGAAGTAAAAAACCTGGCGATGCTCGGAAGTGGTGTCGTTCTGGGTTCTGTGGGCGGCAGGCTCATTGACAAGGTATTGAAAGTGGACGGAACTGAAACCGGCTTCAATGCTAAAGCAATGGCTCGTCCAGTAGTACTTATCGCAGCTGGTGCTGCCGGAGCGGTGATGCTCAAAGAAAAAAACATGAAGCTCCTTGCAACCGGTGTCGGTGCTGCCGGGGTACTCAGTGGCGTGAAGGTCATTTTGAAAAAAGACCTGTTGGCCGGACTGGCTGACTTCAGTGGTCTTGGCAACGATGATTCGGATATGTCCACTCCGGTTAAGGTATTTCGTGAACCGGTACAACTAGCCGTAGAACGCTACAACCCGGATTTACCGGCTCTCAACGCTGTGTATATGCCTTATCCAAACCCAATGGATGCTCAGGAACAATTCGACATTCCTGAACGCAACATCGGAGCATCTGGAAGCGAAAGCGAACCAGCCTTCATCGAAATCATGTAATTCAATCAATGTTCAACCTTAAAAATCAATAATCATGTTTACGCTCGGAGAAATCGAACAAAGCGAACACAACCTTTTGGGAGCCATCAACGAAGATGACTTTTTAGAGGCCTTGGATGCAGCGCCTATGCCTGCAAAAAAGAAGTTCTTCCGCAAGATGCAAATGCAATCTCGCATTCAAACCGCCACAGCCAGCTCACGCAGTCGTGCCGAATTTGAAAAACGAATTCACATGCTTCCTTCGGAGATTCAAAAGGGACTTGCAAACCAATCCTTGCAAGCAGTTGATACCGCACTGTATGTGGTAAAATCAATCACCGGTAGCAAAGTGATTAAGATGTTCAAAGATGATGACAACAAAGTTGTCGGTATCTCAAACATCTCATCCGGAAAATTGGAAAAAGGAAACTTCTTCCTGTTATACGGAATGCAGTTGTTGGCCGGTGTTGCCGAAGGAACAGAAACAGCTCCCGATGTGGCGTTCAATGTCATTCCAGACTATGTGCGCAACGGAGAGTTTGAGTTCAAAGCCAACGGAACTGTGCTTGTGCCCAACACATCCAACGAGGTGTTCTTCACTGAAGGTAAAGACATCTTCAAAGGATTGTATGTCCTGGACAACCCAAAAGTTATCAAGGATCAGCAGTCCATTGAGTTCAACCTAGAATGGGGAAGCAACGCACCTGAAAAGTCTTATTTGAAAGCCATCCTTCGTGGCACATCAGTCATCAAATCATAAACAGCGAAAGCTCTGAGCCATGAAGAATCATAAGTTCCAACAGATCCGAATAAGGATTAATGCACCAGGTGACTCGGTAAGATTTGCTGCCGAAACGGACAAGCTCTATGCTAAAGTTCGGGGCGTGTTTGCTTCCGTGCCGAGTGACCAGGTGCTTGTTGGCGCAACGATTGGCTTGAAGATTAATGGACTGGATGTGTTTGACGATGCACATGAAGTGAGAATGATCACCTGCGGAAACCAGGTAGCTCCTAACAATAAGTTCTTTCGTTTCGAGGAACATATTGAAGCCGGTGGCTCATCTGTGGAAGGCAGATATACTGATCCAAGAGGCACGAATCCCGCTTTATATCCATACGATGTAAAACTGTATCTGTGGCTGGTGAATGAAATACACCATCCTGAAAAGCACGGAGAAAAGCATCCGGAAAAACACCCATGACAAAGATTCGCTACCATATCATAAAGCTTGATGTAACAGAGTACGAACAGGTGGTTGAAATACGCCATCGTTTGCCTTCGAATTACGGACGCTGTTTAGGATATGTAGTTCGTCATGTCAAGGGAATTGGATCGGATGTGGATATACCGGAAATCGGACTTGTAGCGCTTGAGTTCAACTCTCGAAAGCAGCTGTATGTCAACGATTTTGTTGGCTATGAATTCCAGGTGGATCAGTTGCCGGAGTATCAGGAGTTAAACATTCCACTAGAATCAGGACAGTTGGTGACCGGGTTTTACCTGGACACGCAAAAGAATCCATACCCATTGATAGACATCAAGGAATGGTTTCGTCCCTATCAGGTAGCCATCTATTTGAAATGCGAACTACAAAACAGCAAACAGCATGTACGATCATCTTGTATTCATCCAGTCGCAGCTGAAGCAGCGGCAAATTGAACCGGCACTTCAGCAGTTCTACAGAATTGAGTTGCCGGTGGGTACAAGCCATTATCAGTTCTATGCTTACAACGAATTGCTGTTTCTAACGAATGCCGCAGCGCTTCCACCAGGCACATTGATTCATTCCGATTCAAGGGCAAGGCGAATTCCGCTTGATGTGCAGTCGCTGGAAGGTATTGAGGACTATTCAGGAACCATCTCTGTTGAGTTTCCGCTTCCGCTAGAAGTGGACACCACGATGGAGTTTATTCAAATTGTAATTAAGTGAGCAAACGAAGAATATACCACCTTATCGAAGTCTGCCGGAAGATGATTAAAACCTTTCCGAAGCAGGGATATAGTGCTGTGGTATTCAACGCCACTTTTTACAGAAACGGAAAGAAACTCAATGCCATTGAACAGGCCGATGTATCAGCCTTCTCGCAGCTCATCAGAAGCTATGAGAAAAGCGAAAGTCCTGACAAAGTAAAGGTTGAATTTAAAGACACGGAGAAAGGCATTCTCATTTGGGCAAAGACCTTCGATGTAAACGAGATTGAGGAAGAAATACACAACCGAACAACCAGCGGTTTCCAAGGGCTTGGCGAAGTTGAAATCAATGATATGGTTCAACGCAAGTTCAACGAAATGGAGAGGCAGAAGACCTTGGAGCAGCTTCAACAAGAACTGCAACAGCAAAAGGAACTCAACGAAGAGCTGCAATTCCAGGTCACCGACTTGCAAACCACCCTCGATGCTAAAAAGCAAGTGGAGTACTACTCAAACATTATTGGCATGGCACTTCCCGGACTAGCGAAGTTCTTTACCAATTCACCGGTAGGTACAGCCATGAGCTTTTTAGCTGGAACCGAAGAAAAAGACAAGGAAAAAAAGGAGCTCAATTCCACTGAAAAGGATGAAAGCAAGGAGCAGCAAAATGACCAAAGACAAAGCATCATTAACCTGATAAACGATTTCAGCACTACGCTGAGCAATCAGGAGCTTGGTACGCTTTACCTCTTGTTTATTGAGCTGGAGAAAGACAAGGAGAATATCCAACGCATTCTCAAATTCATTACCCAAGTATCAACACAAAAAGCAACAGAAACCAATGCATAACAATAATGTCACCGTGAATGTGCCAGTGCGCAATGATATTGAAGCCAAGCAAGTGCAACAGGCCATTGAAGCCATTGTAAAGACATTCAAGCCGCAGGAGTTGGTTTCCATTTCAAAGAAAATAGATAACCCATTAGTGCTGTTAAAAATACGCTCAATGATTTAAGCCATGCCGATTAAAGAGAAGGTCATAGAAGTAGTTTCCGATAACCGGGGCAAGATTATCAACGGTCTTTTGGTCGTTGGTGGTGTTTACCTGGCATATCGCTTTGGCAAAAAAATCATTGGTGACATCAATAAAACGGCTGCACAAGCTCAAACCGATGATAAGCCTTCTGTAAGACAAGCCATGACACTTCGCAACGCCATGAATCGAAGCGGTGTGTCCTGGATGATGAGTTCAGACGGTACAAACGAGCAGCTCATTTTAGATACAGCCCGTCAGATTTCAGACCTGGATGAAGTATCGAAGAATTACCGAGATCTGTATCAGTCTAACTTACTGGACGATCTACAAAGAGAACTCTCTGCTGAGGATTATTCTAAATTTCTTACACTAGTTAGTTCCAATCCTGGCAAATCAACTAAGAAAGGCTCTGCACCTCCAGTCACTTTTGCAAAGAAGTCACAATTGGTCGTAGCCAAAAAAGCCGTTACCATTCGCAGCTCTCCGGATGCTTCCAACCATGGAGCATTTTACGAAGTGTTTTCTGAAAAGAACATCATTCGCACGGCAAAGGCCGGTGAGTTTATCGGATATGCGACAGGCAACCAGCATTTCGATGAAGTGAACAATGTGAAATTCATTGAAGTCGGTTATGTGGTGAGAGGCGAAAAAGCTCCGGCTGCATTCAAAGCATTCAACAAAAAGAAATTCACTTTTTGGGTAAGCGCATCTTCCAATTATGTGGAGATTTTCGATTACTACAAACCCATGTTTGATCGCTATCCGGCTACGGTGAACTCTACGCCCTGGATGAAGCCACTCGACTATTTCGATGCACCACCTTCAAAGGATAAAACGGTTAAAGGCATCCCAGTCAATGCTTCCAAACTCATTACCACCCATTTTGTGCAAGTGTTGAATGAAAGGTTGCAACCCATTGCAAACGCTGACCGAAACACATTGCTAGGGCTATTGATTATGACTATGGACACCGGCAAGGATCGGTTTTACAAATTCAAAACAGTTGACAATACCGAACGCTGGGTAAATGCCCGCTTCATTAAAGAGATAAGACCATGAGCACAAAGAGTGAAAATTATGTGGTAAACAACTTTCAGTATGCCAAGGCTGCCGGACTGAAATACAATATGGATCCTATGGTGATCCTGGCTCAGGGAGCCCATGAAAGTGGCTGGGGAACCTCCGGCTTGGCTACCAAGAGCAACAACTATTTCGGCATCACTGCCGGTGGATCGAAGAATGAATATTGGGATGGAAATATCTACCAAGCACAGAACAAATACAAGCTGAAATTCCGAGTGTATAAGACACCACAGGATAGCTTTTATGATTTTGCGAGGCTTATCTCCAGTAAGTACAAATCGGCACACGCTGCCGGTCAGGACTATAAGACCTATGCACAGCGCATTGCTTATTCGCCCTATATCAGCGAAGCAAATGGCGACAGCCGTGAAGGCTATCGCAGCGCCATTATCAATCTCTATGAACGCATCATAGATACCGTTAAAAAAAAAGCCTTGACATAACCCCTCAACTAGCTGCCAAAGGGGGTATCAGTCTGGCTGGAGCAGCATTGCTGTTTTTTGGAGGAAGATGGTTATGGAGGCAGCTGAACAACAAAAAGACGAAGAATTAAACAATGGGATTCACATTACGACATCTGCGCACAGGCGAAGCCAAGGCTTTCTCTACAAAGGAAGTCCTAGAGATCTTGGGTGATCCTGTCAATGATGAGATCATCGTTCACAATGAAGTGTATCGCATCAGTTCCTATGTGGGCTCTGATGGCGGCGATGGCACAGTGCCAACTTTGAAATGGAATCAAGTCCAGCTTACATACTCCCCAAAAACCGGAAACAACTTTCCGTTTGCTTTAAGTATTGATGGCAAGGCCTTGTTCTTCTCAATAAATGGCGTGTTGTATCAATATGGAACCGATAAGGACTTTCATACAGACGGAACGAAGCTCTACTGGCACGGCTCATTCAACTTGGAAACTACGGATGTAATACTGGTGAAATACCTACAAATCATATAATCATGGGAGACTTTGTAAAAATTAAACAGATTGAGAATCTCGCAAAAGAACTTGCGCAGATTCCTAAAGCACTTGATACAGCTATTGCAGCACAAACTGAAATAGCTCAGATCAAAGAAATAATAGCCGGATTGAGCAATACCAATAATGCTCGTGAGGTATTCACTAACCTCGAATCCAAAGACCGAGCACCCATTACTTTGAGTTTGACATATTCTGTCAATGATCCGGATAGTGTTCAGGTGTTTTTCAATGGTGTTTTTCTAAATAATGTCAACCCACAGCAAGGATCTAACATCGTAACATTTGATGTACCATATATCACTGAAGTAACCGACACCATTGTCGTTTGCTACAATTACTAATCACCATGGATAAGATACACTCAAAGCAATTAGAAGGTGTTGTCGATACCACTACGCAACAATCCATTGCAGGTGAAAAAACCTTCAACAGTCCAGTCAATTTTCAGCCACCAGTGCTGGAGAAAGGAGCTTATGCCATTCGTATTGAAGGCACATGGATATACTGGGTTCAGGACATAGCAAACCTGGATCAGGACATGAATTTTCGCATCGGCATTGGTACGGAAAGAAGATTTAGTTCACAAATCTGCAAAGGCGGTAATTGGGAATATTACCCTATGTAACCATGAATCTATTAAACCACATATCAAATGAATACCAAAACACGACTGAAGCTCACCGTGATCGCAGCCTTGTTCCTGGGCGGAATAACCATCATGGCTACCATCATGAAAATGGAAGTTGTAGCCACAACAAGCATAGCTGGAATCATGACCATTTTATCTGCCTACATCTGGGCACAAACCAAAAGGCCATCCGGATATGAACTATCTGATTCAAATACTCAAGAGCAAAACATCGAGGACGATAGCGCTTTGCGCATTCGCAATTCTGTTTTTCCTGCTGGCTATCAAACTGACAAGCCTGGTGAGAAGTCAGACCAGGGAAAATGACAGGCTTAGCAAAACACTGGGGCAGACTGTTCAGCAGCTCAAAGAGATTCAAACGCAATCCGGACAGCTCGCAGTAGAGAATGAAGTATTTCAGCTTCGATTGAAGGAGTTAAGCACACTATATCCAAAGCTGCTCGATGAAATCCGAAATCTTAAAATTAATCCGAAGCGTGCTGAGAGCGTTTCCTCAACTGCAATCAATACCGAGAAGCGGATCATTACTATGCTTCGTGATAGCATCATTCACGATACCGTTGCGGTAAAAGTATTTTCCTACACGGACAATTACTACCAAGTGCACGGAATTGCACAGGATAGCACACAAGAGGTCAAAATCAAATATCAGGACACCCTGGTTCAGGTTGTTTACCTGGGCCCAAGGGAAAAGCCTTGGCTATGGATATTCTCACCTCGCAAATTGCAGCAAAGGGTAACACTTAAAAATCCCAATGCACGAATTACCTATTCCGAGTTCATTCAAATTCAAAGAAGAAAATCAAAATGAATCAGTTTGAACTCAATAGGAAAATAGAGGCCTTCATCAAAGCGAAGGAGAGCAAGGGAGAGCATTATTCTGCCGAGGATATTGAATTTATCCAGCAGTATGAAGGTGATGGCGGACAAGGATCAAAAGGAGCAACCGGTGAAGGGTTGCTTTATGAGTTTTATACCCCACAATACATCGTGGACTTGATGTGGAAACTCGCCATGCGCCATGGATTTGACGCTAAAGGAAACATCCTGGAGCCTTCACTGGCCACTGGAAGATTTTTTGCACCGGCTCCTTTCAAAGAACGCTGTTATGGCTTTGAAATCAATCCTGTTACCAAGCGTATTGCTGAAATCACCTATCCGGATGCACACATCTACCAAGGGTATTTTGAGACTGCATTCCTGGAGCCGCCAAGGTTTACACAACGACTTAAAAACAAGCTCACCTGGCTGGAAGGTTATCCCTTTTCGCTGGTCATTGGCAATCCTCCGTATGGCAAATACAAGAACAAATACAGCTCGTATTTCCCAAAACCGAAGATGCACCAAATAGAACTGTTCTTCATCTACTACGGATTAAAGATGCTTCGCCCTGGTGGGCTATTGGTGTATCTGACTTCAAGCAATTTCATGCGAAACGGCATTAGCTATCAAGGAGAGAAAATGGAGATACAAGAGATAGCAGACTTCGTGGATGCGTATCGTTTACCACCGGTATTCAAGGCATCACAAGTACCCACAGACATTTTAGTATTTAGAAGAAAAGCAACAGCATGACATACAAGATACCACAATACCAACCTCATTTCGTTTACGACAAAGCCAGCTTTGACGAGCTGGAGCAACAGCTTGATGAACTCAACGCTGAATTGAATGTTCGTGAGATTGAAGTCACTTTCACTGGAGAGCGTTTGTTCTTTGGGAATGTAACAACCTCAAGGGATGCTTATCAATTTATTCGAGATACTATCCTCAAAGGCATTGAGGTTCAAGAGCATTTTGTGGCGATATATCTCAATCAAGCCAACAAGATTATCGGCTACTATCATCATTCAACCGGCACGATCAATTCAACACCGGTGGACATTGAAATCGTGGCTGCCGTTGCCCTGAAAACACTGGCAAAGGCTGTCATCATTTCGCATAATCACCCAAGCGGAAATCTAAAGCCTAGCGAAGCTGACCGTGTGCTGACCAAAAGAATGAAAGATGCTTTGAAGCTGTTCGACATTGCTTTGCTGGATCATGTAATTGTGACAAGGGAGGGCTTTTATTCATTTGCAGATGAAGGTGACAGAAGCCTTTCTGGAACGGATATAAAGAACTCATCGGTTGAAACGAAGCTCCGTGAGGAAATCTTAAAGCAACTCAAACGAGTAACCGAAGCCAACGCACCCAACCTCTATGAGCTATTGCATAGCCGTGAGGGTTATTCCAAGGCAGAGGAAATGGTTATTCGTAAAGTGATTCACGATCAAATGATACCGGCAGCGGTGATACCCTTAATTGAACAAGAACTTGAAATGATTTAATGATGAGCTATGCGCAAGAACTTCCTATGTACTGGCGAGCACGACTTGAAGTGTTCCGGGAAGCTATTGCCCAGGCTCAAAATGATGATCCGGATATTGCACTGCTTCGCAATGGTGTAATGAGAAACAAAGCCTCGGAAGAGATGCTAAGCGAAGCCCGAATGAAGGAGAAGGAATTTCCAAACAGCCCATTGTCGCTTATGGAAGCTTGCAGCTTCAATACCTGGTTTGCCAAACATCCGGAAAAGGTATGCGGAGAGGAAATCATTACTACATCCAGGGAGTTTCCTATATCCATCAAGGGAGACCGCACCTGGATTGAAAATACGATTGGACATCACATTGGAGAGGATAGATTGATTCTGCCGGTTCCCTTTGAATGGTCAATCAAATACTTCGATGCTTCCGATCCCGACTTTGATGTGGAGTACACAAATGGGGAATACAACGCCCGAATTTACCAGGGTGGCGTGGACTACAATCTGCAAATCCACAAAGGGGATTACATCGAGGATAATGTGAATTTCATGGATATCAGAGATGCAAATCTGCATCTGATGAATTTCATGAAAACACACCGAGGACAGGCATCATCAAAAACATTGGAGCTGGAAGCACTGGCTCTTGAATTAGAATTACAAATGACCGAACTATGAGTTATTTATCAGGCATACACCACAGCAGCGCATTGGGCGCAATCAATCCATATCTATCTACTCAGATCAGAGGCAATCGGCATATTCTTGACCGTGTGCTAAAGGAAGCCAAGGAGCTTTCAGGGCTGGGAGATACCGAAGGCAAAGTCTTGTCTTTTGATGATGTAGTCAGCCGCTATAACAAAGGTATTTCTGAAGAAGAAATCACCGCCTGGATTTGGTATAAGCGAAAGCTCGGAGTACCCATGAAAGGTTGGGAGAAGTATTACCTGAAACAAACTGGTAAAGCCCTAGAAGAAAAACTTTTTGACCTGGTGCGTGCTGGAGCTTTGTACTATACTTCCGGAGAGCTCCTTCCCTTTCCGATCTATACCTATGGGAATATGTATGACCGGGAATTACAGCTTGAAAAGGACAAGGAAGAAATTCTAAAACATTGGGACGAAGATGTGTTTGAGAAACACCGCAAAGCTGTTGCAGATGCTAAGCCCGAGATGTTATCCGTTACCAATCCTGACGAGAAAGAACGACCGATTATTACTGCCATATCCGACTTTGCCCAAGACGGCAATCTTTTTTACATCACCGAGGTGCGAGAGGAATTCATGGAGCTAGAAAATGCCGAGGAACTTAAAAAGGTAAATGGTAAAATTGAGCGCAAGCGTGACCGGGAGAAAATAAATATCCGCTTTGACGGTGAAGCAAAATACACCTTGCAACATGTTTATATCAAATGGCTCTTTACACTCAACCAGGACACCGACTTTGAGAAAAGCTCACCAGTTGATATTGCAGATTACTATATCGCAAATCGTGCGTTGCGTGACGATAAAATGAGTAAGGAGGAAAAAGCCGAACTCAAAGCAAACGCACGCATCGAAGGAGAAAAGCTCTTTTCAAAATTCTTGCATGAGGTATTGGCGTTCGAGGATCAGCAGCGTTTAGACTATGCCTGGAACCGTCTCTATAACGGACAGTCCGACATCAATTATTCCAAAGTGCCGATTGGCTTTGAGTGTTCAGCTCGCTTCAAATCGGGGTTACTTCAAATCACAGACATTCAACGTGAAGGTGTGGCCTTTATGGAAGCCATGGGATCCGGCATCAATGCCTTTGATGTGGGTGTGGGAAAAACCATGACAGCTATTGTCAATCTTGCTCACAATCTTTATTCAGGCAAATGCAAACGACCACTGGTAGTGGTTCCCAAGCCCACCTACAAAAAGTGGATGAATGAAATCATTGGATTCACGGATAAAAAGACCGGTGAGTTTGTATCAGGTGTATTGTCGCATACCGGCATTACAGTGAACGACTGGTTTAACCTGGGAACGGATGTAGTTAGCAAAATAAATATCAACCAGGCTGTACCGGAAAAGTCAATCACCATGGTGACTTACGAAGGATTCAAGCGATTAGGATTTGGTGATTCTGTTTCGGATGAGCTGTTTACGGAGCTAGTAAATGTGCTCGGGCAATCCAAAGAGAAAACGCATAGGGACAAAGAAATCGAGTATCAGAAATTCCGTGAGATGATCGGTATTGGCTTAAAGAACACCATTGCTGATGTGGATGTGCTGGGCTTTGATTATGCTGTGATTGATGAAGCGCACCGCTGTAAAAATGTATTTAGCCAGGTGAAAGCAGATGATGACGGAAACAAGCGTTACAACATTCAATCAGCTACCTCTGAAACCGGACAGAAAGCATTTTTGATTCTGAATTTCATTCAGCGAAAGTTTGGACGAAATACTATGCTTCTCACCGCAACTCCATTCAGCAATTCACCGCTGGAGATTTATTCCATGCTTTCACTTGTGGCGTATGATTCGCTGCGAGATAACGGCATTGCTAACCTCGATACCTTCTTTGATTTGTTTGTACTTCCCACTGTGGAATGGACAGCAAACTACAAAGAGGAAATTGTAGAGAAGGAAGTGATTAAGAGCTTTACCAATCGAAGGATTTTACAAAAGCTCATCTACAATCATATCCTTTACAAAACCGGTGAAGAAGCCGGTGTGGTTCGACCTAAGAAGATCAACCTGCCGCTACTGTATGACTTCAACAATACCAAGATTCGTTTGGCGCAGGACAAGCAAGTGCTGACCTACATCAACATGACTCCCAAGCAAAGGGAAAATCAAAATGGCATTGTGGCCATGGCTAAAAAATCTACACAGGGCAAGCTCGATATGGGCAACTTGTTTAGAGCATTAGCATACAGCCTGGACAACGCATTGTCTCCCTTTATCCTGAATGGCACACCAGAGAACTACAAAGAGTTTGTTGAGGAAAGCCCGAAGATTCAGTATGTCATGGAGTGCATTCGTTCTGTAAAAACCTGGCACGAACAGCATGAGGAAAATGTTTCCGGCCAAGTGATTTACATGAACCGAGGCAAACAGTTTTTTCCGCTCATCAAAGAATACCTGGAGAATGAAGTTGGTTATCAGCGTGGAGTGATGTATGATAAAATCAAAGTTGATGAAGTGGAAATCATCTCCTCTGAAATCAACGATACTCGAAAGGAAACTATCAAAGAGGCGTTCCTGGACGGTGTGGTGAAAATCATCATTGGTACAGCGACTATCCGTGAGGGTATTGACTTACAGAAACGAGGCACGGTGATTTACAACTGTTATCCGGAATGGAACCCAACCGACATTCGTCAGCTGGAAGGGCGTATTTGGCGACAGGGCAATCAGTTCAGCTATGTGCGAATTGTGATGCCACTTATCCAGGATTCCATGGATGTTTTCGTGTTTCAAAAGCTCGAAGAAAAGACCTCACGCATCAATGACATTTGGTTCCGTGGTGACCGGGGAAATGTGCTCGACCTGGAAAGCCTGGATCCCGAAGAAATCAAACTTGCACTCATTACCGATGTGGATCGTTTGGTAAAGATGTTTTTCGACCAGGAGAAAGAGCAGCTCAACCGGGAATACAGAAAACTAGGAACCGCTATTGAGGCCATCAAGGAAGTTCAAAATGACATCAAGGACTACAACGAATACCGAACAAAGAGTTTAGAAGCCATTCGAGTTTTCCATACCTCGCTGCTCAACAGCGATTTTCTAAAAGAAATCCCCAAGGCAGCCGAGGACGGTGAGATTCAAAACAAGCAGGTGAAAAAGGCAAAGGAGCTCAAAGAGGAAATTGAAGCCCTGCTGAACGGAACTGAGCAGCCCGATAAAGACATTCTTTCCCTGGGGCGTAAAATTGAAAATAGCTACCCGGTGCTGGGGGTGTATTTCTCCAACCGGTACTATTTGGGGTACTTCAAGGAGTATGTGAGTAAGGTGCGGAAAACCGAGCGAACGATCCTCAAACCGAAGGGTTACAGCCTGACTAGCGACCTGAGCCCTGTTTTAGGCCAATACGAGGCCGATAAAGCCGCTTTGCAGCTTCGGGCGGAAACATACCAGGGCGAGCAGAACTCGCCTCGCTGGAGCGAATTAAGGGGCGAAATCGAGCAAAAGAAATCAGCTCTCCAGGTGGAAGGCCGCACAGCTACCAACCGGGCTGAGGAATTTGGCCGCCTGAACTACCTGTTGGAATACAAACAGAGCCTGCCAGCACCGGTTCCGGCAGATGAAACCGTATCCAACGAGCTGGAGCTGGAAGCCCTGGCATTGGAGCTGGAATTGGAATTACTTGACTTTTAATCAAATACACAGAAAATCATGCTTACAACAAAGAACTACTTCTCCGAAATAAAGGACATTGACTGGGCATCCATGCCGGAAGCCCTCTCCAAAGGACATAACCTGGTGGTGGGATCATCCCAGAACAACTGGTCGGCTTACAACACCAACGAAAACATCAAGCGTGTGGTGGATGCCTATTTCTCCAAGCTCGGAGACTACCTCAAAAAGAATGCACCGGCAAAGGCGGCAAAATCAATTCCAGAGAAATCTGTCAAGACTGCGCCTAAAACAGCTCCGAGATTAAATTACAAAGGGCTAAAGGTGGAAATACGCCCGGCATCAGCGACATCTTCCAAGTTTATCATTTGGGATATTAAATCAGGTCAAAAATTCGCCAATGAAAAATTTGATTCCATTGAGGAAGCAAAGCATTTCGTTGACACCAACGAAATGGTATTGGTAAAAACAGCAAAACCCGTTCCTGAAGAAGATGAGGACGAAAATGAAGCAACACCAATCGAGCGCATTGATACTGATGTGCAATTCATCAAGCGATATGCTTCCATGCACGGTAAAGTGAAAACCCAGGCGCAGGTATTGAACCTTTTATCCGGCTTACAAAAGGCCATCCTGGAGCGCAGGATCCGGAAGGATTCACCTTATGCCAAAGAGGTCAATTTGATGCAGGAGCAGCTCATCAAAGCCTATGAGAAAATGGGCGATATGGCCGAGATTAAGATTGATGCAAAGAACCTGAAACGCTACCTTGAAATCGCCGGTAGCCAGGAGAATATGCTGTCCATCACTTTGCTGAAAGCCTATGTAAGCCTGAACGGAAAAAAGGGAATGAAGGAGAGAGCTGAGAAGCTCATTGAACGCATGACCAAGGCTGTGCAGAAAAGCAAAATTCATAAAAACGACAAATACGCCAAGCGATTGAATGATGCCTTTGAAAGCCTGAAAAACTTTGTAGCCGGCAATGCAGATACACTGAAAATCAGCAGAGCTGAACTCAACGGCTTAATGGGTATCGTGGGTGATGATTTATTCGGTCAAAAAAAAAGTCTAAACGGAACCGATTACGAAGATGATGAGGAAGGAGCGATCGTAGTTCCCTCCGGTGAACTGCTAGGTATGGACTTTGAAACGATCGGTCTCCAGGGAAAATACAGAGAGCTGATTGGTGATCCCTCTGTCGGCTTTTCAGCTATGGTGTATGGCTTACCCAAGTCCGGAAAATCAACCCTGTGTCTCGACTTTGCAAAGCACCTGGCCGAGCATCATGGAAAGGTTTTGTATTGTGCCGTGGAAGAAGGATTCGGCTATACGCTGAAAGAAAAAATTGAAAGGCTCAATGCTTCACATCGAAACCTGTATATCACTGACCGGATTCCGTCAGACCTAACACCGTATCAGTTTGTGTTCATTGATTCTGTTTCAAAAGCTGGAATGGATGTAACAGACCTTGAAGAATTGCGCAAGCAATATCCAGGCGTTTCATTCATCTTCATTTACCATACTACAAAGGAAGGTCGCTTCAAGGGAGTAAACACTCATGCACACGAAGTGGATGTGATTATCGAAGTTGGCAAAGGAGAGGCAAAAGCCACCGGTAGGTTTAATGCTGGGGGGCAATTGAAGATTTAACTTATTGACTTAAATACTTATTCAAAATCACAGATAGACCATTTGAGCCCGGAATGGGTGTATTCAAAATTTCAATTTGCCAATTTTGATTTACTTTACTCCGTTTAAATTTCATTAGCTCAATTGCATTGCAAGAATCACTATTTGTAAAACTTAATTCTGAATTTGCATTGTCGAAACATTCACTATTGAATATATTCACTTTGACATCAGTAATGTAAAAATTGAATTCCTGATGATTGGAAAGAAAGAAAACTATTTCCGAAATATTTTCAGGTATTTTATCAAATTCAATTTCAACTTCTTCATCAAATTCAGGTTCACGTATATTGATTTCAATACAAGATTTTAAAGTTATTGCACCATTACCATAAGTTGGATTATTGTAAAAAACAAAATTTTCCTGATTTGCTATTTGACAACTGTCATTCAATAACCCCACGCTTATATCCCAATCGATATAATGTTCTTCAACTTTGCTTCGATTTCCAAGTAATCGCGAAAACAAGCCAGTGTTAGAAATTTTCTTTGTGTCGATATTGAAGCAAATTCTTGATCTCATTGTACCTACTTTATAATCTTGCTTTGAAAGTCTTTTGCATTCTTTAGATAAATAACTAATAATGTAACCCCTATGTAAGAGACCAACAGTCCCAGTATAGACCAACCAAGAGTATCATACAATCCATGAAGAATTGCAGGTATCAAAATCCCAAGCAGCCACATCGAATGTCTGTTTTTGGGATAAAGAAACGAGAATGCTAAGAAATATGAGCTGATACCCGCCCATATGGAATGAAGGAATGGAAGGCATGTTAGCCGAGCGATATTCATAAAAAATGAGGTTCCATAATCAAGCTGATTATTCACGGTCAACTGATATACTACACCTTCAAAAACACCAAAGCCGATACCACTCATAAGTCCATAAAACACTACCGTCTGAGGAACCAAAGGCTCTTTTGATTTTCTCAACAATAAATAGACAGGGAACAATTTTACAAACTCTTCAAAAACGCCTACACCAAATGTAAAACCAATCAATCTGCTAATGAAGCCATTATTCTCACCAGTCAAAGCGTATAAAGGGTTTATTGATGGAATCCTTAAAATATCGACTAGAATAAATATGACTAATTGAGTAAGAAAAAACAATCCGATCGCTTTCTTAATTGAAACTTGTCCAGTACTAAAAACACTGTAATAAAACAATCCCCAGATCATTGAAAAATAAAGGGCGATTGCATAAAATGTTATAACGCTTGCGCCAGTGAATGAAATCAGAAATGCAGGAGCTAAACCTACTAGTGCTATCACTAATAAACGCTTATCAGATTTGAGATTTTTAAAAGAGAGTGAATCTTTAGGGATAAGTAATTTTGTACCAAAGCTCTTAATTTGACTTAAAACATTGCCATTATTTTTTACCTTAACGCTGATACCATTCGATTTCAATACATCCCGAACAGATAATGGTGCTCCTTTGGGGTCATGTATTTTATCTTGAAGCAAAATAAGTCCATCCTCCACATACTTTTTGAGTGCGTCCAATTCGTAAGGCCCATGTTGCTGGCCATTTCTTTCTATGTGATATGGCATTTAAACGAGTATTTTAATAATTAAAAATAATACAAAAGCAAATCCAGAAATTACAATGGGCAGCACAACCAAACATCCTTTTGAGGTTCTATTATAAACTCGATTGTAAGCAGCTTTCTTTGGATTCGTCAGCCAGCCCATACCCCTTGGAGCCTTAAAGCCCAGGTTATGGCGAATGATACGCTTCACCGAAGTACGAGCTGCAATTCGTTTGGTTAGTGATGGTATGCGAAATCCGAATTTCATTTATGATTGATTTTTTTTATAGTTCTCGGCCTGCTCGAAAATTTCAACATACACTTCGTCCTTATCGACTGGTGGATAACCAAACTCATCAAGTAAAATAATTAACCCAACTTTCAAAGCTGCTTTAATATCGTCTCGTTTGTTCCAGTCAGGAAACTTGGCTTGACCTTCTACTAAATCTTTAACCGCTTTCGCAAGTTCTATCATTTTTTCTTCTGGATAGTTGAAATCGTATTTTACACACAGTTCTTTCAGAATGTCATAAAATGCTTTTTCTTCAAAGTCAATTCCCAAGGCATCGCCTGCTGAAAATTCTTTGTGTACTTCCAGTATTAAATTAGTGAGTTGTTCTGCCATTTCTTCATAGACTTCACTTTTCAGAATATCGGCTTCGTCACGTTGATTGTATCGTTCTACAAGTACTTGCATCTTTTTAGAAAAATCAATGCCCTTTACTTTGTTTACTTTTTTTATTTCGCCAATTACTTTAGCAAGTAACTGTTGAAGCAATTTGATTTTAGTATTCGGCATTTTGATTTTATCAATCTTTGCTAAATAATCTTCATCAAATAAATCTTGTTCGCTTTCTTCTTCGTTTCCAAGTTTAAAAATCTCTTGAACACCATCGCTTTGCAAGGCATCCTTAATCATCTCCCTTACCCGTGCATTCATCTGAGCGGTGTCTGGTGCATTGCCCTTGGTAAGTTTGAAAACGATGGAGCGAACAGCTAAATAAAAGTGTGTGAAATCGCGTTCTGTTTGAGTTAAATTTTCGCTTCCTGCACAAATATCATATGCGGCTTTCAATCGCTTTACCAAGCCCATGAAACGTGTTTCAAAGTCCTTGGTTTGTTGGGCAAATTCAGCAGCTAAATTTAAAGTGTTGAGTTGCTCAATTGTAGTCCCTTTGAAATACTTGGCACTATCAAATGTGTGAAAGAGTTTCGCTAATAAGTCTAGATGGTTACGAACAATAATCAACGATTCAGCAATGTCTTCGAAGTTGTCTTCATCGCCTTTGTTGTACTTGGCTAATGCCAGGTTCATCTGCTTCTTGATGCCTATGTAATCGACTACCAAACCTTTGTTCTTACCTTCAAATTTGCGGTTTACCCTTGATATAGTTTGAATTAAATTGTGCTGTTGTATTGGCTTATCAATGTAAATGCTATCCAAAAACGGCACATCAAAACCTGTCAGCCACATATCAACTACAATGGCAATTTTAAAATTAGATTTCTCGTTCTTAAACTCGGTGTCTAGTGTTTTGCGATATTCAGAAGTCCCGAGCATCTTGTAAAGCGTTTCATCATCATCTTTGCCTCTGGTCATAATCATTTTGATTCGTTCCATTGGCTTGATTTTCTTTTGTTCTTCTTCGCTTACTTCTTCCTCATCCGCTGCTGATTTAATTTCGTTCCATTCGGGACGAAGAATAATCACATTTTTATAAAACTCATAGGCAATTTCTCGGCTGCTACAAACGAACATGGCTTTGCCTTTGACTGTAGCACCCTCTGAAATTCTGTTTTCATAATGAGTTACAAAATCTTCTGCCAAGGCTTTTAAACGCTTTGGATCGCCCAAAATGGCGTTCATATTGGTGGTTTCTTCCTTGCTTTGCTCTATTTGGTATTCGTTTGCACCTGCTGCTGCGGCTTCTTCGTAATATTTTTCAATTTTTTCTAGTTCAGTATTATTCAAGGCCACTTTAGCTGCTCTGCCTTCATACACAATACGCACAGTGATTTCATCTTTTACCGATTCGGTCATAGTATAGGCATCTACCACACGACCAAATACGTCCAGCGTAGCATCTATAGGTGTACCTGTGAAACCTACAAAGGTGGCATTTGGTAATGAGTCGTGAAGGTATTTGGCAAATCCGAATGTTTTAGTAACGCCTTTCTCAGTTACTTTTACCTTCTGGTCGAGGTTGACTTGACTGCGGTGAGCTTCATCTGAAATACAAATTACGTTTGTTCTATCAGATAGGAGTTGGGTGTCTTCGGTAAACTTGTGAATCGTGGTTAAGAATACACCACCACTCTGACGGCCTTGTACCAATTCTCTCAAATTTGCCCGGCTTTCCACACTCACTACTGTATTATCGCCAATGAATTTTTTTGCATTTGTAAACTGTCCCGAAAGTTGGTCATCTAAATCGGTACGGTCAGTAATCATTATAATGGTTGGGCTCTCAAAGTGTTCGCTTTTCATCAGCAAACGAGCCAAATAAAGCATGGTAAAACTTTTACCGCAACCTGTTGCTCCAAAATAAGTTCCGCCTTTACCATCACCTTGGGGCTTTTGAGCTATTTTAATGGTATCATACAAACGTTTGGCGGCATAGTATTGTGGATAACGACAAACAATTTTTTCGTTCTTTTTAGAAGTGTCAGGTATGTATATGAAATTGCGAATAATATCACGCAAACGATTTTGGTTGAGCATTCCTTGCACCAGGGTAAACATGCTATCAATACCATCAACATCTTTTGCCAAACCTGCTACTCTGCGCCAGGCATAATAAAAATCGTATGGGGCAAAAAACGAACCTGCTTTATTATTGATGCCGTCGCTAATCACACAAAAGGCATTGTATTTAAACAATTCAGGGATATCTCTCCGGTATCGAACCGTTAGTTGATTAAAGGCATCAAATACAGTGGCTTCTTCGCGAATAGCACTCTTAAATTCAAAGACCACCAAAGGCAAACCGTTGATGTATATAATGCCGTCAGGAATGCGCTTTTCTGAACCAACAATTTCTAGCTGATTGACAAATTTGTAAATATTGCAATCAGATGGGTAAGGTTCTTTTGGATCGGCTACAATAAAATCTAAATCTGGACTTGCCAATTGAGCTTCTAAGCCATTGTAATCAATTAGCTCAATGTGAATGTCTTTTTGGTTGCGGTCTTCTCGCTTAAGGATAAAACCATCGCTGAGCCAACGTAAAATTGTTTTATTGCTTTCATATAAGTCGCTGGCAGGCAACGTTTTTAATTGAAGTGCAATAGACTTTGCCTCATTAAGCGAGAGTTGTTTGCTCGCATATTTGCTCAGTAAATAGTTTATTAAATCTTCTTCTATAATTACTTCCTCTGTGTCACGCACAAGGGTATTGCCCAAATGATGAGGAAAACCTTCATTTGCCAACAATTCGGTAAAAGCCTTTTCTAATTTTTCTTCGGTGAATTTCATTCTTAATTTTCTATTGTCGCTAATTTGGAAAGAAGCAAATTTTTCATTTTTTGCAGAATAATATTCTCACTTGAAACTGTTATCATATTTGCAGAAATGCTTTCTAAAATTTTGAATGCTTTTTCTTGAACAACTTCATTTGCCATTAGAACTTTTAATGCCTTCATATCTTTGTCACTTAAATGTGCTACCGTTGTCCCTTCTATTGTACTTTCCAATTCTTTAATAGGTGGGTAAATTGAAAAATACAATTGTAATAAAGAAACATTATTTCTTTTGTCATTTCTTAGTCTAACTATTCGTTGATTTTGATATGCCTTACCGCCAAACCATAAACTAATATGAAAAACACCATCCATTCCTATTAGAATATCTCCATTCTTGATTAAATATTTCTCGTCAACATTTTCATTTGTATAGGTTTCAGAAACATTGGAAAGAATATCTCTTATTCTAATTAAAGGTTTTAGTGTTTCATCCTGACAAAACAATTCAGAATTAAATGGAAATCCATAAGTAACACTTGATACTTCAAAAATTGATTTATTTTCCCACCCCTTCGGAATTTCCATTCCCAATTCTTCATTCCAAACCAAAGCCCCGCCATTACTTTTATATGGCTTTCCAGTTTCATCAGGAAATTCAAAATCAACGAACCACTGCTTGTAGATAGCCTGTGCAGTTTCTTCGAGTTTTTGTATCAGTTGCTGGTTGAGGGCTATGCGGTTTTGGATAACATTGTATTCTTTTACAATTTCTCTTTGTTTGATGATGGAGGGGATAGGGAGTTGCAAATTTTCAAAATCTTCCCATTCTAAACTTCCACGAACACCGCCAACAGCATGAAAACAAGCCTCACGATCAAATTCGGAACGAGTGAACCACATCATTAAATACTCGGGTAAAAGCTCATTTTCATCTTTTACTTCAAATACAGGATATGCTTGCGAAATAATAGCCTCGTCAACTTCTTGCAATAAGGCAACAGGCATTTTTTTATCACGCCTTACTTGCATTGTACTACACGCAAATTGTTTTTTGCGAATAATTTTATAGTTCTCCATATCCGTTCCAATTATGTTAGCAACAGAAGGAATGAACTGTTTTGAAATACTTAGACCTAAAAGTTGTTTTACCTTTAATCCTTTGTTTCGTTCATCAACAAGCTTTATGTTTTCGCCTATTTTTTTATAAATTGATTTCATAACCCAACTCTTTAAATACGGTTAACAAATCATTTTTACTTTGGCTCTCGGCTTTGAGTAAATCGACAAATTCGGTTTGAAGGCTTTGCATCTTTTCGTCAAAGTCAATGTTTTCGTCTCGGTTTACAAATTCAATATATTTGCTGGGTACGAGTGAAAAATCTTTTTTTGCAACTTCATCAAAAGAGGCGGAATAACAGTATTCTGGAATGTCTTTGTAATTGGCATTTTCTTGCTGCCAATTATGGAATGTTTTTCCAATATCTTTAATGTGTTGCTCACTAAACTGAATGAATTTCTTTTCAAAGGGTTCGCCTATTTGGCGTAAATCCATAAAAAGTATTTCTTTTTCACGGTTGCGGTAATTACGCTGCTCATCACCAACGTATCTGCTGTGTGCTTTTTTATTCTTATTCAATACCCAAATCGTTACACTGATATTCGTAGTGTAAAACATATCCTGTGGTAACACTAAAATCGCTTCAACCAAATTGTTTTCAATTAAGGTTCTGCGTATTTTGTATTCTTCGCCACCACCACTTAATGCACCGTTTGCCAGGATAAATCCAGCCACACCGTTGTCGCTTAGTTTGCTAACCATGTTTAATATCCAGGCATAGTTGGCATTGCTTTTTGGTGGCACATCATATCCTCTCCAACGCGGATCATCTTTCAATTCATTTTCGGCACGCCAGTCTTTTTGGTTAAATGGTGGGTTAGCCATGATATAATCGGCTTTCAGGTCTTTATGCTGGTCATCTGCAAAAGTATCTGCCGCTTTCTCACCTAGGTTACCACTAATGCCACGAATAGCTAGATTCATCTTTGCTAGTTTGTAAGTGGTATTCGTGTATTCCTGGCCGTATATAGAAATCTCTTTTTTGTTACCGTGGTGATTCTCGATAAACTTAATGGATTGCACAAACATACCACCAGAGCCACATGCAGGATCATAGATAATGCCTTTGTATGGTTCAATCATTTCAGCAATAAGGTTTACAATGCTTTTAGGAGTGTAAAATTCTCCCTTTCCTTTTCCTTCTGCCAAGGCAAATTTGCTTAAGAAGTATTCATACACACGGCCCACAATGTCCTGTGCTTTGTCCTTCAGTGTATCAATATCGTTGATGGTATCAAGCAGAGAAGAAAGCTTTGTGATATCCAAACCCAAGCGAGAAAAGTAATTATCGGGCAAGGCACCTTTGAGTGCTTTGTTGTTCTTCTCAATATTGTGAAGGGCAGTATCAATCTTCAAGGCAATGTCGTTTTGCTTTGAGTTCTTGATGATATAACTCCAGCGGCTTATCTCGTCCAAGAAAAACACATTGCTCTGGTTGTAAAACTCAGGCATTTCAATGTACTTTTCTTGTCCTTTAGAAACAAGTGTTTGACGGTGTTCTTCAAACTTGTCACTGGCAAATTTTAGGAATATCAATCCTAGAACCACGTGTTTATATTCCGCAGGTTCAACGCTGCCTCTCAATTTATTCGCAGATTCCCATAAGGTTACTTCGATTGCTTTCTCTGCAACTTCTTTTTTTTGTTTTGCCATTGTGTAATTATATTTTTATCCGCCTTTTTTCCTTGCCATTAAGATATATTGTTAGCGATTCAATCAAGTATGGCTCATCACCGAATTCTTCCTCAATTCTTTCATTCAGAAATTTAATCTGTAATTCTCTGTGATCAAGCTTGAATATATCGGCAATACCTTGCAACATTCGCCTTTGTAGGTGTCTTTCACCATGTTCAATCTTGCTCAATAATGAAATATCAATATTGAGATAATCGGCAACTTTTTTTAAAGAATATCCATGACTTAATCTTAGTTCATGAAGATACTTACCCATATCGACTCTTATTCCTATTTCCTTCATCTCTCCTCTCATTTAAGTGATTCGTTTGTGTTTTTTGTTTTAATAATTGAAATAACTAATAAAACTGCAACGGTATTATCATTTAAGTTCCACAACTGCTAATATTATTCCTAATGTTCTCATAAGAGTATATAATGAAAATGGAGGCTCGCGCCTCCATTTTCATTTATAGGCGACCGGGTTTGGTTACCCATATTTATTATTCTTGTTCTATCAAATTCTTTTTGGGGAAGTTGAAAAAGATACTAGTTAAAATTGGAATGAAGAAAATAGCTACTGTTAGGATTGAAGTTAATATATCTCCATTAGAAATTGCATGACCTTCTGTTATAGGCAGGCCACTTGCCTTAAGACACTCATGATCACCTTCAAGAAAAACACTTAGAGCTGAGCAAGGGTAAAAGTGAGTATAACTTGAAAGCAATAATTTAACACCTAATATGGCAATAACAACGAACGCCGCACTTTCTAAAAAACTGTATTTTTCCATTAATTTAACAAACCACTGCGCAATAAATCTCATCGCTAAAATCCCGATGAATACTCCAATGCATACCAACAGTATATTTGGCGTAAAAGCAACCGCAGCAAACACATTGTCTATACTGAATGCCATATCCATTATTTCAACAAGTATTACTGTTGACCAAAAAACGCCGAGCATTTTTCTTCTAGCATCAAGCCAATTTTTAACAGGAGTAAGAACCTTGGAAAAGGGAGATAATATCAAGCCAAAAATATACTTAATTGGATTTACAAATATTTTAATTAAAATGGGATCTTCTGCATCATTGTCCTTATTAAATTGACCATAAACTAAATACAGTAAATACAAACCACCAAGAGGTTTTATCCACCAAATCCCGATAAGATATGCGGCGAAAATCATTGCTAATCCTCTAAAAATGTAAGCTCCCCAAATACCATATTTAAGAGCTTTGTTTTTTTGTTCATGAGGTAAGTCACTCACCATTGATGCTAATACTGCTGCATTATCAACAGACAATAAACTTTCAATAATAATTAAATTGAAAACTATTCCGATTGATAATTCAGGGTGGCTAATTACATCCTGCCAAAGATTTTGAATTTGTTGAATTAATTCTTGCATACTATTTCTGTTTATTGGGTTTTACTGGTTATTTACAAGTTGAACAATGATAAGCCTTCCGCCGTCTTCTTTTGACAAGAGAATTTGTTTACCGTCTGTTATTTCGATTGAACTTCCAATTGGAATTTCTTTGTTTGAATCACTTACATCTAATAGCGAATTCAACTTCCTATTTATCAAAATCCATTTGTTATTATGAAAATGAAAATCTGCTACTGGCTTTTTGGTCTCAGGGGCTAAGCGTTCATTAGGAAGTATGTTTTTGTTTACATGCCATTGATAAATATTCTGTCCGCTATATACCATCAATCTGTGATTCTCGTAACTAAACTTACCGGCTGGTGTTTTCACATAAAAATTTAGAACAGGAAGTTGGCCTTTGTAAGAAGTTCCACAAAATGGACATTTTGGCTTGGTATTATTATCAAAAACATACCACTTCAATTCACATGACTTATTTTGACAAGGTTGAATTAAATCAATGGTCTTAACGAGCGCGTGTTCCCAATCCCCAGCCGATGGCCTTAAAGCCGGATTATGCAAGCCATCAATAAATGCTTGATTAAATAAACCTTGCAAATATGGCCCGCAGAGTGAGTAAGGAAGCTTACTAACATCAGGCCAAGGAGTAGGAGTTAAATGGCTTGGTTTAACATCAGCCATTTTTGGCCTGTTTGATTTATCTGTTGAGTGTTCAATAAAAACGGATTTGGAGCCCATTGATAACTCTTCATCTTTAACTGGATCCAGATCATGAATTTTTCCTCCACGCAAAGGATGTCTATGAAGCAGATACATGTAAATCATTACAGCTAGCGCATGTCTATCAGTCTGAATACTTGGATGTTTCCGATTACTATCTGTTTTCGCTAGATGTTTTGTAGCTAAAACTTCTGGAGCAATAAAATCAGGTGTACCCATAACATCAGGTGGGAACTTCCCTGGAACAACTAATCCGTCCAAATCGATAACAGCTGCTTTACCAGATGTAGGATCAACTAAAACGTTGTTATAAGATAAATCACTATGTGCTAACCCAGCAGAATGCAATCTTCTAGTAGCCCGGGCAATGTGTAAGCAAACAATTATGTACTTATACCAATCACCCTTTTCATGAGCATCCAGGTTCTTATTAAAGTGGAATGGAGAAGCAAACCATTTTCCATTCTTTTCTTTTCCTTTTATACCTAAAAAATCATTGTTTTTTGAACCAACAGAAAAAAAGAAATGTTTTTGATATGCTGGCACAGCAATTCCCAACTTTCCATTATGCTCTACTAAGTCATAAGGCCAACATAGTAAATCTGTCCAATAAGCTCCACCTTCCTGCTTAAAAACGCCATCCTTTTTGGTGGTTACGATTTCAAGCATCCTATCCTTCAAATTGTTATACTCTTGCCTGTTTTTATTAAAATCGTAGTCTCTGAAAAATGCTACTACATAGGATTTGTCGGGACTGAAGTAAACATCCTTCATACCTCCTTGCATAGGATCGCCATTGTCCACAAATTCAATTGTGTTACCAGAAATGCCAACTAACGTTATTGTTTTAGCCATATTCCTAACTTAATATCACAATTGTTCTATCATCATATTCTCCCTTTACCCAGAAATCTAACCATTCTAACAATGCAATAGAAGAGAATTCTGTTTCACTGGACTGGTTCTTTTTTATTTCGAGCCATAATTCATCCCATTTCTCCTTCTTAAATAAATTCGCATCTGTGTGAAACCATGCATCACTAATTCCATCTGTCATCAAAGCTAGAGCTCTAAAATCTTGAACAAACGCTAATTTTATTCTATTGAAAATGTCTTCGCTATTATTTAATATTTCAGGCATTGTAATAAATCGAGTTTGGCCGGAAAACTCTCCTGAATCAGGTTTGCCCATTATAATTGGTTCTTTATCGTCGAAATAAATACCAACTCCGCCATCTCCAACCCAAAAACCAACAATGAACCATTTCCCATTTATTTTCTTTACAAGACTCACAAGGAAAGTACATGCAAAATCTTTAACAACAGCATCATTGAGCTTAGCAGCTTCTTCAACCTCTTTAAATCCTTTGATGAGGGAGTTGCCTATAACGTAATAAAAGTGATTCTTAATTTCTCTCTCCTTTGACTCAAAATCTTCAGTGTCTAAAATATTCTCTACCGATTCTAAGTGCTTTCTATTGTCAGTTGAGAAGACTTCAGATAAAACTGTTTGACAAAAAATCTTAGATCCTTCTCGGGAATATTTTGCACTTCCAGCACCATCGGATACAGCTATCAACATCCAATCTGAAACATTGTCAATTGCTATTTCGTAATGATCATCTCTAAATTTTGCATCCTTGGCGTGACTTCTTCCTCGTTTACTCGCTCCAACAATCTTTTTATCGTGAAAATTGAATTCTGAATTTGCAGTATGTGATTTTGGGAAAATAGAATTTGAATCTGGCTCATGTTCAGTCCATAAAGAACGAGGATCTGGATTAATATATATTGATAAATTTCTAAAAAGTGATGGCCTATTCTCGGATTCTGTTGGATGTTTATATTCCATGGAAAGTAAATACTCTCCCGAAACTTTTGGACTGCCTGATATTTGATTGCTATCAGAATTAAATTCTAATCCCAAAGCATCTAATCCATCTATTCTGTTTATCACTATACCATTTAACCCATTTTCATTCAAAGGAATTGAAACAGAATAATGCTCATTTACTTTAGCATTTGGAATTACGATGGCCTTACCTGGTATATTTTTAATAACTGGGCTTTCAACTTTCTCGTTTACAATTGGTTTTTGCACATCGACTTTCAATGAAATCTCAGATGGTGGCTCAGGTAATTTTTCAGGCTCAGATTCCAAACTTGAATCTTCAGAAATAGCATCAGATTTTTGCACAGATAACAATTCAGAATAGCGTTTTTTTATGTTTTCACTGCTTAAGTCTTTTCTATCTGTAGAATATTCGGAATACAACAAATCCACAGCATCTCCATTGATATCTTCTTTTAAAAGATTCAATTCAAAATGAAGCACGCTAACAATATATTGTTTCAAGTCTATATTCATTATCCTTTAGCTCTATTTAAGTTAATGTGTCCTTCTCCAACACCAAATTTCGCTTGAACATTACACCATGGGCAAGTAGTTACTTCTTCGTCACCAACACATAATAAATTTCCACAAGAACATGTAGAAAATCCAAATTGATTTCCACAACTTGGGCAGGTTGGAAATCCTAAAAGCTCTTCAGAAGAAATTTGTTTTCCTTGAGAAGCATTATCGCTTAATTCAGTATAGGATTCCTCATCTATGTTAAATGCTCCGTTCAGTCTGAAATAAAGCGTTTCAAAATCCAAACCTGGTATCTCTGTTTGCTTTGATGCTTTAACATACTTGATTAGATACGGTGTTTTATTATTCTGGCATTTAGCCAAAAACACCGCAACATTTTCGTCAATACGCTCAGAATACTCTTGGGTATTCTTACTAACGACTTTGTTTGGATCTTTTGATAAATCAATTACTTGATTGTTTGAATCGGCAATGCTTTGACTTGTTGCCTTTATGCTTGCAGTAACCCACTTGAAAAACTTCTTAAATGAATTGCTGTCAGTTGCTTCAAAAGTTAAATTATGTTCAGAAATGCTTGATAGCAATTCTTTGTCGGTGTTTTTACCAAAAGAAATACTTACAAAAAACGCACTGCTTCCGTAGTGTTTCTTCCAATTTTCAATTGCCAAGCTAGGATTGTCGGTTGGTCGACCATCTGTAAATAAGAATACTATTGGTTTCCAATCGCCCTTTGTGTCTTGTGTTGTCTTCTTTACTGATTTATCCAATTCAAGTCTCAATGCATCAAGACCAACACCTAGATTTGTTCCTGAACCAAGCGGTAGTTTTACCGGATAAAACTGAATAATATCAGTTAGAGGTAATATTGTTTTTGCTTTTCCTGCGAATGCAATAATACTAACCCAAACTGTTTCTAACGCATATGGATCAGTGCGTAATTCTTTTATTATTGCTCCAATACCTTCCTGAACCTGATCTAAAGGCTCACCAACCATTGATTCTGAAACATCAATTAAAAAATATACTGGTAATCTTCTCATAAATTTTATATTACAGGATGAACATCTGGCGGTGGTGGCGGTAATTCATTGTTATCGCCTGATCCTTGACTTCTATTACCAATACTAACAGAAGCTGAAACCCACTTGAAAAAATGTGAAAATGTGCTACTGTCTGTTGTATCTAAATGCACTACATTTTCAGTTAATAGTTTTAAACTCTCAGAGTTTGATTTTGGTCCGGCAGCACAAGCAACTATACTTCCAAAACCGAGTGATTGTATTTTAGGTATAAACTCTTGATATTTTGCCATATCACTTGGTTTACCATCAGTCATAATAAATAACAAAGGTTTCCAATCACCTTTTTGGGTGGAAGAACCTCGAATGAATTCCTTGTTACACCTTTCATATAACAACTCCAAGGCCATTCCTAAATGCGTAGGGCCACTCTCAGGAGTAATAATGTCTGGGAGTGTTAAATTCTCTAATTCAGTCAATGGAAGTATGTCCTTAACTTCTCTATCAAATGTTATAATTGATAGGTGAACCGATTCCAATGCAAAAGGATCCTTCCTAAGTGAACTAACCATCGCTTCCAATCCAACCTTCACAGATTCAATTGGCTCACCTTTCATTGAGCCAGACGTGTCAAGCAATAAGTATACAGGAAGTCTTCTAACCATTATACAACAACATTTACTTCTGGCGGTGGTGGCGGTAATTCATTCAATCCTCCAACTTCTTTTCCTCCTTCTTCAATCTTGGCGCTACTTGTACTTATTGAGGCAGAAACCCATTTGAAAAATGCTTTGAATGAAGATGAATCAGCTGTATCAAGCTGCACAACTATTTCTGTTATTTGTTTCAAAATAGATGTATCGACAGCTTGGCCAGCAGCGCAAGCTACCACCATTCCCCATTTTTGCTTTTGGAAGTCATTTAAGCCTTTCTGCCAATCATCAGTTGGCATTCCATCAGTCATTATAAACACAATTGGCTTCCAGTCACCTTTTTGCTCTGTAGTAGTTTTATTCACTTCTGAATCGGCTCTTTGAGCTAGGAGGGTAAGCGCAGCACCTAAAGAAGTAGTTCCAGATGCTTCGATTGGAGGAGTCTGAAAACTTGTCAATTCAGTTAATGGTACTGGTTGATTTGCTGATGAGTTAAAAGTAATTATACTTAAAAACGCTGTTTCCAAAGCATAAGGGTCTTGTCTCAAAGCAGACACCATTGTCTGAACTCCATTTTTTACAGCCTCGATTGGCTCGCCCATCATGGATCCTGATGTGTCAAGCAATAGGTATACTGGTAATCTTCTCATGTTGTTATTGTTTTACGTATCGTTTCAAAATATTTACAAAGCTATCAGTTGCCTCCGGATTGCCCAATGCACGGAATTTCCATTCTTCATTGTGTCTATACATTTCTCCGAAAACCATAGACCTCATACCATTAAATTCAGGACTATTAGAAAGGCTGTAACGAGCAATTTCCTTTCCCTTGGCATCACAGGCTCTTATAAACGCATTATCTACTTGACCGAAATGCTGATTTCTGGCTTGACCTTGATAGATACAAACCAAAAAAAGAATTTTATCTACTCGTGATGGCAAGGAATTTAGCTTAACTATAATTTGTTCGTCATCACCTTCACCTTCTCCTGTAAGATTGTCACCTGTATGAACAATTAATTCACCATTATTCAATAATTGATTAACTCTTTGAGCCATTGTCGACTTGGGTGTTCCAGCAGGATATAGCATAGAGGAAGTGCCGGTTCCTGAAGGAAATGTCATGCTATTGAAATAAATAAGATCGCCACCGTGCAAACCAACTTTATGTCCATTTGAAAATTGTAAATCCCTTCCTAGGTTGGAAACTTGTCCATTCTTATCTAGTAAAAAAGCAATCGCATCAAGATCAAAATCTGCTTCTTTGTTACCACTAAAGAGTTTACCGAGAAATCCTTTTTTCTCTTCTCTAACATCCCAACCTAATCCAACAGTGACTTGAGAGAGATCATAAACACTCTCACCTTTATCGTTTTTCCTAAGATCAATAGTTTGACCTTTCTGTAAATTAATTGCCATAATGTTGTAAGGATTTATTATTTAATGATTTGTCCCTTGTAATATTTCGCTAAGAAAAATGCCAGGTCCTCTTTGTAACCAATTCCTGAAGCTTCAAATTTCCATTTTCCATCTTTTCTATAAAGTCTACCGAACTCAACAGCAGTTTCAATTGAAAAGTCTTCACCTAGTTCATATTTGGCTACTTCTTGCCCATTAGATTGATCAACTACACGAATGTAACTATCTCTTACTTGACCATAATTTTGTTTGCGATTAATCGCATCATGAATTGTTACAACAAACAAAATTTCATTAATGGATGCTTCAACTTTTGATAGATCAACTTCAATAGTTTCATCATCACCATCCGCACTATTGCCTCCAGTTGGATCATCGCCAGTATGATGCAACGCACCATCAGGAGAGTCTGTGTTTCCGTAGAAAACAAAATATTGCTCAGCTGGTATTAATCTCCCTTCGTTAATCATGAATGCTGAAGCATCCAAATCAAAATCATAACCAGTACCTTCATTTGGTGTCCATCCAAGACCGACACTCATCTTTGACAAGCCAATGTCAATTTTTTGCCCTTTTTGTAAATTAATGGCCATATATCTATATTTTATTTGGTGAGTTCATTAGACAAATTTGTCAAAAGTAATAAATATATCGTATTTACAAAAATAAACGAGTTCCGAATTTATAATCGTGTTAGAACTGCCATAATTCGTGACAACTGAGGTCAAAAAAGAAAGTCCCTGGTAAAAACCAAGGACTCTCACCGGAAATGGGGGGCAAGACCGGTAATCTCATGGTAATACCATGGGAATATTGTTAGAAAGGCATGGCAAAAAGTTGGTATTCCTGGGGATTTCCGGAGCTTCTTTCAATGATTTCGTGTTCTCTCATGTATTTGATGTAGGCTCTAGCGGTGCGCTCCTTCACATCAAGGTGTTCCATGACTGCCTTTATCAGATTTTGGTTCGTGATTAGGTGCTTATCCTTAAAAATGGTTGTTGCTGCATCTTTCAACTCGCTGGCTTTTCGCATTTCAGAATCCTCCTTGCTCTTTTCGCCCAGGTAAACATGACGGCCTTCTTCTTTGCTCCAGCCGAATTGTATCATCGGAACATCCAATGGTGATCCGTCTCTCACTTTCAGCGCCTTGATGACACTTGAATTATTGTTCTCGTCTTTTTCTATTAGAAGAATTCCGGCAGCCTTGCGTTGTACTTCCGAACCAAGATGCCCTCGTAGTTTCATTCCGGAAGGAGCCATGTGCAATACGCAGATGATAACGGTATTGTAGATCGCTGCCATGCGGAACAATTCCTCAACCAACTTCACGGAGCTTTCCTCATCGTTTACGGCTCCCAGTAAGTCAGCAATTCCGTCAATCACTACCATGTGGATTCCACCGTTTTCGTAAAAGAATCTATCCATGGATTCCAGGATTAGGTTCATTCGCTCATTCCTAGATATTCCAACCAGGCAGTAAGCCTTGAACCAAGCAGGTGGCTTGCTCAAGCTGGCTCGCTTCAAAATGTATGTGAGGTTTTTGTAGAGCTGAAATTCCGATTGCTCAGTATCATAAAGGATAACAGATTGTTCGTCTATATTCTCTCGAATGGTCGTTCCTAAGGTGTCAATATCAATTCCTTCAGGCTTAATAGCACCCGAAAGGATGCCTCCTAAAAAGTTTGTCTTTCCGCTGCCTTCTGAACCTGCTATACAAACAAGGTTTCCAGGTGTCCCAATAGTTACATCATTGATCGTGAGCAATGGCTCCGGAGCCTTGGGCGGATTATCAAAATCAATTTCACAGGAACGCATAACCGCAATGGTATCTTCATACAGCTGGTCTAGCATTTCACGAAACAACATCATCAGGTCGTCCTGGGTGTGTCCCATCTTAAAAAAGTCGGAAATGTCCTTCTCGTTTTTTTCACCGGATAGAGGCAGGCGCAAACTTTTGAGTTGATATTCTTTCAAAGATCCGATGAGCTTTTCCATGGCTGCAAGTCCGGTATCATCTACATCGTAGAGCAATGTGATGTGCTTGAACCGATAGCTCAACCCTCGGATCATGTTCTTTGGGATATTTGCCGTTTCACTGTTGAAGCAAATAGCAGTCAATCCATGTGAAACGAGACTAAGAACATCTTTTTCGCCACCGGTAATGAAAAGCACATCTCCACGAATCGGCAGCTGGTCAAATCCGAATACATAGTTCTCGGTGACTTCACCGGTGTATAAGAACCGAAGTTTTGAATTAGGTCGGTACAACTTCGTGTATCTGCGTCCCTGGTAGCCGAAAATCGGCTCTGTGTCGTTGGTTTCAAGGATGTATTCTTTTCCCTCTTTGCCAACTCCTGAAAAACTTTGAATGGAAATCACATGGTACTTGTCGAGAATTTCCTTGCTGATTCCATACTGCGCCCAAAAGGCAATTTCTTTGGGCGTAAATTCCTTTGCCTGTAATGGCATTTTGGTTTGGGCTGTTTCAAATCCATCATGAATGGAAGGCAGTTGTGCAGCCACTTTTACTTCGCCTTTATTTTCTCGAAGAATGCGATCGAGCTTTTGGTCTTTGTCCTCTAGATTGAGATGCAGCTCCTGGTCAATGATTTCAAGGATCCTTATAAAATCTTCTTTGTCATCACAGCTCAATCCAAAAACCTTACTCACAAAGAAGAAGCAATCACCACTGTATTCGGCATCTCCAAAATCCTTGAATTTAAAAGTCCTGGATTTCTTGTCCAGGTAGATGTAGCAGGAGGCCTTCTTATCGTTGTAAAATGGGCTCTTGAATGATTTTTCAATCTTGGTAAACTTGCTTCCCAGGAAGTGTTTGAAAACATCTATACCACCATTGGTAAGGTTTAGAATAGTATCTTTGTTTAATGACATGTAGTTACTTAGTTTAAGAGTTATAAAATGGATTTCTTTGCCGGGATGTAATTCTTTTCGACATACTTCACCAGGTCGGCCATAATCAGTCTGCGCTGATTTCCGACATAGGTGTATGGTATTACACCATCACGCATAAGGATGTAGAGCTTAGCTCTAGACATCCCCAAGAATTTGGAAGCATTGATAACATCCAGATACTTGAATTCCGATTTTGGCTCATTAACTTCCTTACTGATTTCGTTGAGCTTTCTTTCAACCTTTTCCAGCCTTTCAACCAAGGACTTGATGACTGCATTCTCGTTATTTTGTTGGGTATTCCACATAGCTGCCGATTTATTTCGGCTGCAAGACTAGCGAGAAGATTTCGGTTGATTATTGTACTACAATTGTACTACAATAAGATTTTTTTTAGCCTTTCCGATTGCAATACGATTCAAATGCGACCAATAACTCTTTAAGAAAAGGACTGTTCTCGATTTTACGATTTTTTGCTGCTGTAAGTGACGAATCCAGGTTGCCAATTTGAATATTGAAAAACCACATTAAAAGGCCGAAAAATTCCTTCCTGGTTAATTTACTCTTAGAGGTAGATATTACTGAATTGCTTTCATAGACGGCAATAAAAAGCTCGATAAACTCGACCTTGTCGCGTTTCCAACGAATAAGGGTTGATCCGCTGCCTTTTGGGAATAGAGAAAGTTGACCGGATAGATAGGCAGATAATTCTTGCTTGGTGGGAAGGATAGAATCCGGATCATGAATGGTTGGAGAATTTCTAGATAGGCAGAATTTGTTGATGTGCACGATGCGATGCCGGAACAATTCCTCCAGCATTTCGAGAATCTTATACTGTACAGAAAAATAGTTCAGGATTTTTTTTTATTGCCTCATCCTGTTTAAGCTCCTTTGGAGTGGATTTATGCAGCTCAACGCGATGAAGTAAAACCTCGATATTTTCCTTTGGGAAATACCGTTGTCGGAATTCCTTGACCTCGAAACTGGCCAGGTCAAAGTCCTTTTGGAGCTCTTGTGGCTCTTTAGGCAGGTTATTCACCAGATCATCTACCTGCCTCTTTATAGGGGAATAGAGGTTGTAGAGGTAATCTTCGAGACTGTTGGTTGATTGATGCCCATTGAATTCAATTTCATGTGAATCATCAAATTCAAAAAGATTGATCTGTTTTCGGAGAGTTCTACGACTCACCTGGATCTTCGCTGTTTTTAGTTGTTCTAGGACAACGGTTAAGTTTTCTTTCATTTTTAAAATAGTTTGAATAGTTGATATTAAGCATAACTGATAAAATTGCGAGATGTTACCGAAAAAACCATGGTGTTTTCCTCCTCGAAATCGGGTGAAATCACCATGTGGCAAATGGCAAGGATATATATATATACCTTGCCATCTGCCACCCTAGATATGATTTCAAAAAATGCAACTAGTGTTGCCAAAAAAAATTGATTTTTTAGTATTTGTACTAAAGACAAAAGTGGTGGAAATGGGGGGATCACCTCATGAGCAAATGTTCATTTGGGTAGTGTTCAATTGTTCACCTGGTCATATTTGAGCAAATCGAGTGATTGAGCCAGCAGAAAAATTTTATGGTACACTAGAAAATCGCCGGCAACATTTTTGGGTTCATTCTGAATTGATTTTCAAAAAGAAACTCTTATATTTGCAATACCTGAATGAGACACAAGGAGTTCAGTCAAGCCCCCCAATTGGGTTGCTTGGTTTCTACCGGGGTTTCTAGGGTGAAAAAGTTGAAATAAATTATTGAATATAAAGACGTTGGAGTGGATGGTTCATAATCCACTCTCTCCGCTTGAAAAGCCCCGAATTATTCGGGGCTTTTTTTTGTACCTCTTTGCCCTCGTTGAAAACCCTCGCACAGCCATGTGCATTCGCCCAACGGGCATTCGTCGAAGACATTCGTTGCTCTGCAACATTAGTGCTTGCACATCAGTTGCTCCGCAACATTAGTGCTTGTAAATCAGTTGCACTTCACACTTATCGCTTCCGGATAATCACTATCGAAAACAAACTTGGTTACTCCGCATAACCAAAGCCTTTCCGGGGCCTCTGTGTAGCTTTCATTCAATCTGGTAACCGTGTACGTTC
>CANGIC010000004.1 GCA_947453795.1 Flavobacteriales bacterium | reverse complement strand
TCTTTAAGCGCAGCGGTCCTTTGTCTTTGAGCGATAGCGGTCCTTCGTCGGGCTTAATTACGAGTTACGAATGAAAATTAAGGATTTGATGCCTGCGGCAATTTGAAATTTGATGCCTTCGGCAATTCGAAGATTGAGTAAGTCTATTGTCTTTTGTCAAAGAGTCCTTTGTCTTAATATCTTGAAATCTTAACATCTTGATGTCTTTCGTCTTTTGTCAAAGAGTCCTTTGTCTTAATATCTTGAAATCTTAACATCTTGATGTCTTTCGTCTTTTGTCAAAGAGTCCTTTGTCTTAACATCTTGAAATCTTAACATCTTGATGTCTTTCGTCTCTTGTCTTCAAGTGCAGCGGTCTTTTGTCTTTTTGTCTTTTGTCTTTAAGCAGGAGTTTCGTACTTTTGCACGCTGTTAAATACGAATCAATCTAAATTATGAGCAATACAATGGAAAAATTGTCCTATAAAGTAAAGGATATCAGCTTGGCTGATTGGGGACGTAAAGAGATCAAACTTGCTGAAGCAGAAATGCCAGGTTTGATGGCCCTTAGAGAAGAATACGGAAATTCAAAGCCTTTGGCTGGTGCGCGCATCGCAGGATGTTTGCACATGACCATTCAAACGGCTGTATTGATTGAAACATTGATCGACTTGGGTGCTGAGGTTTCTTGGTCTTCTTGTAATATCTTCTCAACACAAGATCATGCTGCTGCGGCGATTGCTGCTGCTGGAATTCCAGTTTATGCATGGAAAGGAATGAATGAAGAGGAATTTGATTGGTGTATCGAACAAACAATTTTCGCATTCGAAGGTGGAAAAGCATTGAACATGATTTTGGACGATGGTGGTGACCTTACAAATATGGTATTCGACCGTTTCCCTGAATTGACGAAAGACATTAAAGGTCTTTCTGAAGAGACAACAACAGGTGTTCACCGTCTATACGAGCGTGTGAAGAATGGTACTTTGGTGATGCCCGCAATCAATGTGAATGACTCTGTTACGAAGTCAAAGTTTGATAACAAATACGGTTGTAAAGAATCATTGGTAGATTCAATTCGTCGTGCTACAGACGTAATGATGGCTGGTAAGGTGGCTGTTGTTTGTGGATATGGTGATGTTGGAAAAGGTTCAGCAGCGTCATTGAAAGGTGCTGGAGCACGCGTGATTGTTACGGAGATTGATCCAATTTGTGCGCTTCAAGCAGCAATGGATGGATTCGAAGTGAAACGATTGGATTCAGTTGTTCACCTTGGTGACATTATCGTTACAACGACAGGAAACAAAGACATCGTGGTTGGACGTCATTTCGAAAACATGAAAGACAAAGCAATCGTTTGTAACATCGGTCACTTCGACAATGAAATCGATATGGCTTGGTTGAATTCTAACTATGGATCAACGAAGTACACGGTTAAACCACAAGTAGATATCTACAACGTGAAAGGAAATGAAATCATTGTCCTTGCTGAAGGACGTTTAGTGAATTTGGGATGTGCTACAGGTCACCCATCTTTCGTTATGTCTAACTCATTCACGAACCAGACATTGGCTCAATTGGAGTTGTGGGCAAACAGCGCAAGCTATGGAAATGATGTGTACATGCTTCCAAAACATTTGGATGAGAAAGTAGCGCGTTTGCACCTTGCGAAGATTGGTGTTGAATTGGAAACATTGCGCCAGGATCAAGCAGATTATATTGGAGTAGCTGTTGCTGGACCTTACAAAGCGGAACACTACCGTTACTAAGATTTGATTTTAACATAGGTGAAAGGACGACTCGATGGGTCGTCCTTTTTTTGTGTTAAACTTTCAGTGTGAGAATGAGAACGAGAGCGTGTTTGAGCGTGAGCAGTCTATGCTCCATCAGCGAAGCGGCCGATAAATCAGAGCGAGAATGAGAGCGAAAGCGTTCGAAGTATTTCACAAGTCTTGCTATCTTAACATCTTAATGTCTTAATGTCCTTTGTCTAATGTCCTTTGTCTTTTGTCCTCAAGTCTTTTGTCCTCAAGTCTTTTGTCCTCAAGTCTTTTGTCCCAAAAGAAACCCCCTCCGTTGCCGAAGAGGGTTTTTTATATAGACGCTTCTCGCTATCTGAATAAATCAGGAAGAAAGAAACGAGTAAGAGTCCGCCAGTGACGGACTCTATAAGATGTTTGAATTGCTATCCCCTAACTCGTAACTCGTAACTTCGAGTGCCTCAGCCACCAAACTCGTAATTCGTAATTCGTAATTTTCAATTACATCATCCCCGGCATACCACCTGGCATACCACCCATTGCAGGGCCATTTTCTTCAGGTTGGTCAACAACAACACATTCTGTAGTCAACAACATGGCTGCGATAGACGCTGCATTTTCAACGGCGATGCGCGTTACTTTCGTTGGGTCGATAACTCCAGCAGCATACAACATTTCATACTTTTCAGTACGTGCGTTGTATCCGAAGTCGTCTTTTCCTTCTTTCACTTTTTGAACAATCACCGCACCTTCACCACCAGCGTTGGCGATGATTTGACGCAATGGTTCTTCCACCGCACGCTTCACGATTTGGATACCAGTAAGTTCATCTTCGTTTTCACCTGCTAATGAATCCAATGTTTCGATGGCACGAATCAGTGCAACACCTCCACCAGGAACAATTCCCTCTTCTACAGCAGCGCGTGTAGCCGCCAATGCATCGTCAACTCGGTCTTTCTTCTCTTTCATCTCCACTTCCGTCGGTGCACCTACATAAAGTACAGCAACACCACCCGCTAGTTTCGCCAAACGCTCTTGTAGTTTTTCACGATCATAGTCGGATGTTGTGGATTCCATTTGCGCTTTGATTTGTCCAACACGTGACTGAATATCGGCGCTGTTTCCACCACCATTTACAATTGTTGTATTGTCTTTGTCAATTTCTATTTTCTCTGCGGTTCCAAGCATGTCCAAGGTTGCATTTTCAAGCGTGAAACCACGTTCCTCAGAAATTACTGTTCCCCCCGTCAAGATAGCGATATCTTCAAGCATCGCTTTTCTTCTGTCCCCAAATCCTGGCGCTTTAACAGCAGCAATTTTCAAGGACCCTCTCAATCGATTCACCACTAAAGTTGCCAATGCCTCACCGTCCACATCCTCAGCGATAATCAGAAGACCACGACCAGCTTGAACTACGGGCTCAAGAACAGGCAACAATTCTTTCATGTTCGAAATTTTCTTCTCACAGATCAGAATCATCGGTTTATCCATTTCCGTAATCATCTTATCGGTATTCGTCACGAAGTAAGGAGAAAGGTAGCCACGGTCGAACTGCATACCTTCTACGGTTTTCATATCCGTTTCTGTTCCTTTCGCTTCTTCCACAGTGATAACCCCGTCGTTCCCAACAATCTTCATTGCTTGAGCGATCAATGTTCCAATGGCTTCGTCGTTATTCGCAGAAATGGTAGCGATTTGTTTAATTTTATCGTTGTCTGATCCCACTTCTTTTGACAATTTTTTCAAGTTGCGCACGACTTCAGCCACACCTTTATCGATTCCGCGTTTGAGGTCCATTGGGTTTGCTCCTGCAGCGACATTTTTGAGTCCAGCAGTAACGATTGCTTGTGCAAGCACTGTAGCTGTTGTAGTTCCATCACCGGCGATATCTGCAGTTTTTGCGGCGACTTCTTTCACCATCTGAGCGCCCATGTTTTCAACGGGATCTTTCAATTCGATTTCTTTCGCTACGGTAACCCCATCTTTAGTGACGTGAGGTGCACCGAATTTTTTTCCAATGACCACATTTCGTCCTTTAGGACCGAGCGTAACTTTCACTGCATTTGCTAGAATATCGACGCCTCTTTTTAATTTTTCGCGTGCTTCAACGTCGAAATATAAATCTTTTGCCATTGTAAAATGTGTTTAATTAATGATTAAAAAATACCGTAAATGTCAGACTCACGCATGATGAGGTAAGTCGAACCTTCAATTTTAATTTCTGTACCAGAATACTGTCCGAAAAGCACGGAGTCTCCTACTTTAACAGTCATTGGCTCGTCTTTTTTTCCTACTCCAGCGGCTACGATGGTACCATGAAGTGGCTTTTCTTTTGCGGTATCAGGAATAATAATTCCACTCGCTGTTTTCTGCTCTGCTGGTGCAGGCTCAACAAGAACTCTGTCTGCCAGCGGTTTGAATTGAATTGACATAGATGTTTTGAATTTAATGTTAAAATTGCTACCCGCCCTTTTCGAATTTTATGCCAATGTGGTAAAAGCGACATTTTTTCATTCGATGAATCAGGTAGTAAAAAAAAATGTCAGCATGTATGACATACTGACACAATATTTTGTCGCAAAACAGGGGGTGGGATTTATTTATTTCCCTGCGGTTGACCTCCGTTGTTTTGTCCTTGTTCGGCTTGTTGTGGTTCTTTCGCTGTAGCGTCAGGTGACTTTGTGCGAATAGAAAGTGCAATACTCAAAACCATAATGATTCCAGCCAATGACCAAGTTGCTTTGTCAATGAAATCATTGGTTTTTTGAACACCTCCAATTTGTTGTGCTGCGCCAAAGTCGGAGCTCAAACCTCCACCTTTCGGGTTTTGAATATACACGACAAGAATCAATAAAATACTTGCCAACATGATGATAATCGAGAATAATGAATCCATCTTTATGAATTGATTTTTTTGTTAAGTTCTTCTATTCGGGCTGCAAAGTAACTCTTTTTTTCTGGATTAGCCAAGATTAATTGCTCGTAAACGAAAATTGCTTTCGGATAATTTCCTTGAAGCTCGAAGATTTTGCCCAATGTTTCACTTACAGGCATGTGCTGCATGTCCACACTTTCTTTTGCTTTCTTCTCTGGAGAATAAAATGCGCGCTTGGGTTTGTCTTCAACAGGAGCTTTAGGTCTGGAAATTTTCGGTTCGTTTTCAATGAAGCGATCAAGGATGTCATCGAGTTTTGACTTGTCTTCTTCAATGTCTTCCGTTGAGGAAGTTTTACCAATCCGAAGCCAATCGGAGAAGGAGCGTTCCGTGGAATCTTCCCATTCCTCTTCTACCTGTTCTTCGTCATCTAAAATGGTGTCCTGTTCCCCGCTGCTTTTCTCCTGTTCCGGCTCCAATTCCTCAAGTCTGTAGGCAGATGAAATCGTCTCGGCCAGCATCCTTTGCTCAAATTCGTCAATCTCCGGTTCTTCGTTCACCAAATCATCTTTGGACTCCACATCTAAAACCACATCGGTAGGTGTTTCGCTCTCATCAACGACCAATGGTTGGACGTCTTGAAGTTCCTTTTCTTCGCTACTCGAGATGTTTAATGGGATAAATTCGGCATCATTCTCCTCTTCACTTTCCTCAATAGAAACAGAGGTGGTTTCTTCCGTAGGTTGTGCTATTTCGTTCTCAATGTTCTCGTCATCCGCTGTAACAATGCGCAATGGGGTAGAACTCTCAGTAGTTTTCTCCGTTTCTTCGCTTCGAGATTCATTGGATGTCACCGCTACATTTTGGTGAATCAAAGCATAGAGTTGACTGCGGTCTGAAATGCGGTAAGCCAACTGCGCCAATTCCACATCAAACCGCAGATCATTGTGGTTTGAAAGCGACTTTAAACTGAGAATGGGGAAGACTTGACAGTAGGGGTACTGCTCCGTAAAGGACTTCAAATCTGCAAAATCGGAGATGTCACATTTCTCAGGTTGAGCAATACGTAGCGCTATGTCTGTCAAGTTTAACATTACCAGTTGGACAGTAATTTATTGATGACATCTTGCACAACCTGTGTGGTCACTTCTTCCAATAAGGTAGATTCAACGGCAGCTAAATCTGTTTTTGCGTCATAATCCACAAAGCGCGTGCTGGTTAAAGTCATTTCCTCTTCTTCAGGTTTGGTGACGAATATCGTAAAATTAACAGTAACTGTTAATCTGTTTTTTGCGGCATTGTCCCCTTCTTGCAGGGCAATAGGCATGACGGTATAACTTGAAATCGTTCCTTCAATGTTGACTTCCCCTTTGCCTAGGTTGGGATTTAAGGATAAACGCGTATTATTTTGCACCCCATCTTTGATCTTTTCAGATAAAGTTACAGCATAACTTGTTGGGGCATTTGGCGCCCTGTTTTCGAGTGTTTTTACGGTGAAAGTTTTCCATGCTTCATTCATCGAACCATTATCGATAAAAGAAATGCTCGATGGATAACACCCAGTGAACAGAAGAAATAGCGCTATGAAGGAAAAAATCTTCATTAATCGGGTAAATTGTATTCTTTGATTTTTCGGTAAAGTGTCCGTTCTGAAATACCAAGTTCAGCGGCAGCATATTTTCGTTTACCTCTATGTTTTTCTAAGGCCTTCTGAATGAGTTCCTTTTCACGGTCTTCGAGTGAAAGCGATTCCTCGACTTCAATATGACTTTCAATGTCTTCCGTTTGATCATCGTCGTGATGAAAAGCGATGGTGCCCGGTTCGCTTGCTGGACTAGCGAGACGCGGTTGCACAAAACCCGGTGTCACATCTTGATATAGCCGATTCAACATCGCCGCTTGATCATTGTTTAAGGTCATATTCCCACCTTGTCCAATCAATTCGATCACGAGTTTTTTCAAATCGTTCAGGTCTTTCTTCATATCGAAGAGGAACTTATACATCAATTCACGCTCAGAGAAATTGTCGCCACCCGATTCGCCCAAAACGGTGGGGAGTTTTTCATTTTCCGCTGGCAGGTAATGGATGAATGTAGACGCATTGATTTCTCGCGCTGTTTCGATTACAGAAATTTGTTCGACCAAGTTCTTTAGCTGACGAATATTCCCAGGCCAGCTGTAATTGTTCAATAAGGTCACGGCGTCATCATCCAGTCGCAGAGCGGGCATTCTATATTTGTCCGCGAAATCGTTGGCAAATTTCCGAAACAACAAATGGATGTCTTCTTTGCGCTGGCGAAGTGGGGGAAGGCCAATAGGCACAGTGCTTAAACGGTAAAACAAATCTTCACGAAATTTTCCTGAAGCAATGGCGCGCTGCATGTTTTCATTGGTGGCAGCCACCACGCGCACATTGGTTTTAATGACTTTCGAGGAGCCAACGCGAATGAATTCACCCGTTTCCAAAACCCTCAACAAACGCACTTGTGTTTGCATCGGAAGTTCCGCGACTTCATCTAAAAATATGGTGCCGCCATTGGCCACTTCGAAATAACCCTGACGACTTCCGTGAGCTCCTGTAAAGCTTCCTTTTTCATGTCCAAACAATTCGGAATCAATCGTTCCTTCGGGTATGGCTCCGCAGTTCACCGCAATGTATTCCCCGTGTTTTCTCGCACTTAAATGGTGGATGACCTGAGGGATAATTTCCTTTCCAGTACCACTTTCGCCCGTTACAAGAACAGAGATGTCTGTTGGTGCGACCTGAATCGCCACTTCCAGCGCACGGTTTAGCAGCGGTGCATTCCCGATAATACCAAAGCGTTGTTTTACTTGCTGTAAATTCATCCGATGGAAATTAAGCCGATGGACAGGTTTCGATGTATTCTCCGAGAAGGGTTGCCGAAGTACAGTCTGTAATTTTCACAAGAACATACTGACCTTTTTCCACTCCGTTTCGGTCAAAAATAACCATGCTGTTGCGGCCATTTCTTCCGCAATATTGCTCCGCAGAACGTCTCGAAGGACCTTCTACCAAAATTTTATACACTTTGCCAATGTCATTTTTATTGGCTTCCAGTGAATGGCTGTTTTGTTTGTCAATGATTTCAATCAAACGACGACCTTTTACATCCTCCGGTACATCGTCGTCAAAACGTCGTTCCGCCAAAGTTTTTGGTCGTTCGGAATATTTGAACATATACGCATATTCATAGCGCACCTTGTCCATTAAACTTAATGTTGCTTCGTGTTCTTCTTCCGTTTCACCGCAAAATCCTGAGATAATGTCTGTTGAAATAGCGCAATTGGCTACATACTTGCGAATGGCTTCAATCCGACTGAAATACCATTCACGTGAATAGCCGCGGTTCATGCGTTGAAGCACGTCTGTATGTCCCGATTGAACAGGTAGGTGGATGTATTCGCAAATGTTTTCGTATTTCGCCATTACCTCAAGCACATCGTCTGTCATGTCTTTAGGGTGGGAGGTTGAAAAGCGCACACGCAGGTCGGGTGACACCAAAGCCACCATTTCCATCAGTTGAGCAAAATTGGTCGTGGCCTGAGAGGCATCTTTGATTTCACCTTTCGAACTTAAATTCCAACGGTAACTGTCTACATTTTGGCCCAGCAAGGTTACTTCACGGTAGCCAGCGTTGAACAACTCTTTGCATTCATTGACAATGGTATGGGGATCTCGTGATCGCTCACGTCCTCGGGTAAAAGGCACCACGCAAAACGAACACATGTTGTCGCAACCCCGCATGATCGTCACGAAAGCACTTACGCCACCTTGGTCCAAGCGGACAGGAGAAATATCGGCATATGTTTCGTCCCTGGATAGCAAGACATTTACTGCCCTTTGTCCCGTGCCCACTTCATCCACAAGGTTTGGTAAATCACGGTAGGCATCGGGGCCAGCGACAAGATCAACCAGTTTTTCTTCTTCAAGCAAACTTTTTTTCAATCGCTCGGCCATGCAGCCCAAAATTCCAACAACAAGTTCAGGATTGCTCTCTTTGCGTTTCTTGAAATCCCCCAAACGCTTTCGCACGCGGGTTTCCGCATTTTCACGAATGGAGCAGGTATTGATTAAAACAACATCCGCATCATCCGCATTTCGCGTTGTCTCATACCCCTGAGATGCCATGATGGAAGCAACGACTTCACTGTCAGAGAAATTCATCTGACAGCCATAACTCTCCACATAGAGTTTCTTTCCATTGGAGCGCGCTGGTGCTGTGCTTTGAATCGCTTCACCTTGGCGTCCTTCATCGATGACTTTATCTTCTTGGGTTGATGGTTTCATTTGATCTTTTAATTCGAATGGCTGCAAAAGTACAGAAAAAGACATGTATGTCAAAATGTCAGTTAAAAATGAGTAGAACTGCCTTTCGAAAATTAAATTTTAAGAAGTTGCTGAATAAATTAAAAATTTCTTTAACCTATGGTTAAATATAATATAGGAGAAAAACTCCAAAAAAAGTCATTGGAAATTGAGAACATTTGAATTTACTTTGCGGTCCTGATTTTCACGTTAACAAAAAAAAACACTCACCGATGGCAAAGAATCTAGTTATAGTCGAGTCCCCAGCAAAAGCCAAAACAATTGAAGGATATCTTGGAAAAGATTTCATCGTTAAATCAAGTTTCGGGCATGTTCGAGATCTGGCGAAAAAAGGATTGGCCATCGATGTAGAAAATAATTTTGAACCCAATTACGAGATTTCTGCCGATAAAAAACAATTGGTTGCCGAATTGAAAAAATTGGCAAAGGAAGCCGAAACGGTTTGGCTAGCAACGGATGAGGACCGCGAAGGTGAAGCCATTTCTTGGCACTTGTACGAAACGTTGGGACTGGCAAAAAAAGACACCAAACGCATAACATTTAACGAAATTACGAAGACAGCAATCCTAAAAGCCATTGATAATCCACGTGAAATTAACAAGCAACTTGTTGATGCACAGCAAGCAAGACGAATGCTTGACCGATTGGTGGGTTTTGAATTGTCGCCTGTGTTGTGGAAAAAGGTTCGCCCAAGTTTATCTGCCGGACGTGTACAGTCTGTTGCTGTGCGTTTGATTGTGGAACGAGAGCGCGAAATTGAGGCCCATAATTCGAACAACTTTTTCCGTGTGAATGGTATTTTTGGCGCGCAAAAAGGCGTGTTAAAAACAGAATATTCTGCGCAATTAAAATCGGAAGAGGAGTCAAAAACTTTTTTAGAAAGTTGTAATGGCGCAACCTTTACGGTTGCTGATGTACAAACCAAGCCAGCAACACGCACACCAGCAGCACCATTTACCACATCAACACTGCAACAAGAAGCGAGTTTAAAACTTGGTTTTTCTGTGACGCGAACGATGACGGTGGCTCAGAAGTTATACGAATCGGGTAAAATTACCTATATGAGAACGGACTCGGTGAATTTATCCGATACTGCTGTTCAAGGTTCCAAAGCAGAAATTTTACGGGCTTATGGCGAAGAATATTCGCGCCCAACGAAATACACCACAAAAAGTGCGAGTGCACAAGAGGCCCACGAGGCCATTCGTCCCACCGATTTCGGGACGCACAGCATCACCTCCGAGCGCGACGAAGAACGCCTCTACGAATTGATTTGGAAACGTGCGATTGCTTCACAAATGGCCTTGGCGCAGTTGGAAAGAACGACGGTTTCTATCACTTCACCTGCGGTTTCGGGTAGGTTCGAAGCGAAGGGGGAGGTTATTCGTTTTGATGGTTTCTTGCGGGTGTACATGGAATCCAATGTGGAAGACTTGGACAACGAGGAAGAACAAACAGAAGGGCTTTTACCAGCTGTTACGGCGGGTGAAGAATTGAAGGTGACAGAGATTACCTCGATTGAACGATTTACGCGTCCTCCTGCACGTTATGTGGAGGCATCCCTAGTGAAGAAAATGGAAGAACTTGGGATCGGTCGTCCGTCCACCTATGCATCGACAATTTCTGCGATTCAGAAACGCGGTTATGTGGAAAAGATGGAACGGGAAGGTGCCGAGCGCAAGTATGCCTATTTGACTTTGAAAAATGGATCCATTCAAAGCGAGGTCCGCAAGGAAGTGACCGGTAAAGAAAAAAATAAACTCTCACCTACAGACATTGGTTCATTGGTCACTGATTTCTTGTCTGAGCATTTTGGTCAAATCATGGATTATCAATTCACCGCGAAGGTGGAACAAGAATTCGACGAGATTGCACACGGAATGATTGGGTGGACACAGATGCTACATGATTTTTACAATCCCTTCCATAAAATTGTGGAAGACACGCTGGAAAATTCAAGCCGTGTAACTGGCGAAAGGCATCTTGGTCAACATCCTGTATCTGGAAAAAATGTCATCGCTCGTATCGGTCGATTTGGCCCGATGATTCAAATAGGGGATGAGCAAGTGGATGGTGAAAAACCGACTTTTGCATCATTGCGGAAAGAGCAATCTATCTCTACCGTTACTTTAGAAGATGCCTTGGAATTGTTCAAATTACCGCGTGTATTGGGGGAATTGGAAGGGCAAGAAATCCGCGCCAATGTGGGACGTTTTGGACCCTATGTTCAGTATGGAAAATTGTTCGTGTCTATTCCAAAAGGAGAAGACCCAATGTCGATCACCTTGGAGAGAGCTCAGGAAATTATTGCCGTCAAGCAGGAAGAAGAAGCCAATAAAATGATCAAAACATTTGATGGTCGTGCAGATGTACAGTTATTGAATGGACGCTATGGTGCTTACCTAAAAATTGGGAAAGACAATTTTAAATTGCCGAAAGGAACTGTTCCAGAAACGCTAACCATCGAGGAGTGTTTGGACATTGCCGCGAACCAAAAAACAGCACCAAAGAGAGGCGCCAAGAAGAAATAACAATACACCGCAGTTTTCAGTTATTCACTTTTTGTTCTTTAATACTTTTTACGTCATCTTTCGGCTGATGAATGCTTTCAATTAGATTTGAACAAAAAATCAATGAAAGACATTTCGATCTATTTATCACCCCTTGATGCTGAAGAAAAGTACCGCGCGAATCAGATCGGAAGTGCGATTCAATCGTTTAATACAATTACAGGATTTCCGGAGTTGAAGAAAGGAGGGGTTGCCCTTTTTCACGTTCCAGAATACCGCGGAGATAAAAAAGCATGTCCGCACAATCCAGCGCAATTTCGTCATTTCTTAAATACGCTATACCTCGGTGTTGGATGGGAAATGCCCTTGTATGACTTGGGTGATGTCCTTCCAGGTTCGACCATTGATGACACGTATTTTGCTGTTTCACAAATTATTGAGGAATGCATTAAAATTGGCGTAATTCCTTTGCTCGTCGGTGGGAGTCAGGATTTGACCATCGCCATGTACAAGGGATATGCTGCACTTGAACAAATCGTCAACATCTGTTCGGTAGATTATTCTTTAGATTTGGGCAGTCCTGAAGTTGATGCACACGCTGAGGGATACTTGAGTCAGCTGCTTATGCAACGTCCTTGCTACCTCTTTAATCATGCCAACATCGGCGCGCAGGCCCCTTTTGTTTCACGGGAAGAGTTTGAGCTGTTCGACAAGTTATACTTTGATATTTGTAGACTGGGTGAATACAATGCAAATTTCAGAAAGGCAGAGCCACATTTGCGCAATTCGGACCTTCTTTCCATCGACTTCTCAAGCATTCGCGGATCAGAACTGCGTGAACCCTGGTATACCTCGCCAAATGGGTTCTATGCGGATCAAATCTGTCAAATCGCAAAATATGCGGGAATCAGTGACAAATTAACGTCCATGGGTGTGTTTAATTATTACCCTGAATTTGAGGCCGGAAGTGCTTCGGCATTGCTGGCTCAAGTGCTGTGGTACTTTTTGGATGGCGTGTCCCAACGCAAAGGTGATTTCCCCATTGGAAGTAAGCGCGATTACCTGAGATTCATTGTGCACATCAACGATTTTAACGAAGAGTTGATCTTCTACAAAAGCAATCGTTCCGAACGTTGGTGGATGGAAGTGCCATACCCACCGCAGAAAGGAAGTAATTACGAAAGACATCACTTAGTTCCTTGCGATGCAATGGATTATGAATTGGCAATGAAAAATGAAATTCCTGATTTGTGGTGGAAGACTTACCAGAAATTGTCGTGAGAAGAAATCGTTTTTCGAAATGCAAACGAAGTCCATTTGCTGAAAAAATTTCTTAATTAAATAAAAATTACTATTTTAGTCGCCAATTGAGAGTGCCTTCGGGTGTCGTCTCATGTAAACTATTTATGAGAATAATCTTGCTATGAAGAAGATATTACTTGTGCTATTTACTTGTGTTTCATCGGTTTACGGATCGATTTACGCGCAACAGGACCCTCTTGTTACCCATTTTATTTACAACAAAATGAGTTTCAATCCAGGAGAAACGGGTATCGATGAAGGTATCTGTGCAACGACTTTATACCGCAATCAATGGGATAAGGTGAATGGAGCGCCGAATTCAGCGATGCTGAACATCGAAGCAAACATGAATAGATTTTTTCCTGGTGGAGTAGGAATCTCATTTTTCCACGATGCCATTGGGTTTTCTCGTCAAAACAATTTGTTATTGAATTACTCATATCCTTTACAAATAGGTAGTGCTGGAACACTTGGGATTGGAGTAGGTGTTGGGATCATTAATTTTGGAATGTCTCCTGTTTGGGTTCCACCAACGACAACGCTTGATAACACCTTGCCAGTTGGTTTTGCTGCAACGAGTTTGGACCTTAATTTTGGTTTGTATTGGAAAGGTGCGCAAAATTATTATGCTGGAATTTCATCGACGCATGTGTCTGAGTCTTTATTGCAAGGAGGATCTGCTACACAGTCGTATCAAACAGCGCGTCACTATTACATCATGGGAGGTAAGAAATTTACCCAAGTGCTTGGTGGTGATATCGACGCTCAAGTATTGTTGAGAACCGACATGGTGAAATTCAGTGCAGATTTAAATGTGCGCTATCTATGGAGAGGAATGGCTTACGGTGGATTGACTTACCGAACAATAGATGCGATTGGTTTGATGCTCGGATTTATGCCTATTCAAAACATGACAGTAGGGTACTCCTATGATATTACAACGAACAAATTAGCCAGTGTTTCTCGAGGTTCACACGAGATCATGGTGAAGTATTGCTACTTCCTTCCGCCGCCGCCTGTGACAAAGGCAGCGCACCCAAGATGGTTGTAGAATAAAAAAAAATGACAATATTTGTAACCCCAATTAGGTAAGTTCCGTTACAACCATACTGATTGATCCTGTAGATAGTTGAAATTGGTGTCCGGAAGTTGAAAAAAAAGAGGTAGAATGAAAAAACTTTTGTTAATTGGTATTGCAGGTGCGTTCCTTGCTTCTTGTAGTACAAGAACAGGCCATCTGACAGGTGCACTAGGGAGACCAGTGTACCAACCCGAAATTCCATTGGGTATGGTGTATATCCCTTCGGGGTCATATACCATGGGAGAAAATGACCAGGATGTACCATTCCTTCACCAAACTAGGGCGAAGACGGTATCCATCCAAGCATTTTACATGGACCAAACGGAGATTTCGAACAATGAGTACCGCCAATTCGTCGAATGGGTGCGTGACTCAATTGCTCGCGACAAAATCTACATGTCAGAATTGACGGAAGATGATGATGCTGGAAAGTACATCAATTACTCGGACATGTATTTTGACGAAGGGTCTTTGGAATATGTGGAATACGATCCAGCTGAACGTGACATGAATCGCCAGATTTTCTCATTGAATTGGGACCGTAACTTTGATTATGCCGATCCAGACATCGTTCCGATTTTGGCAGACATGTATTATCCTCAGCCAGAGCGTTTCTACAAAAGAAGAGAAATTGACACGCGTAAATTGATGTTCCGATACTATTGGATCGATTACCGTGAAGCTGCAAAACGTGGACGCATCGAAATTGAAAACGGTGGATTTGCGCCGTCGACCACTGTTCAAGATCCAGGTTCGAAACAATCGCAAGATCACCGTGACCTAAATACACCTGAACATCCGTTCACTGGAGAACCACAAGGTCAAGATTTGGACATGGGGTACTTTAACAAAAAAGGACAAAACAATGCCTTACGCGGTCACACGGATAGAAATCGATTTATCATTGACGAGGTAATTAACGTATATCCGGACACATTGTGCTGGGTGCGTGACTTTACGTATTCGTTCCATGATCCAATGACGAACATGTATTTTTGGCATCCTGCGTATGACAACTACCCGGTAGTTGGTGTGACATGGTTCCAAGCAAAAGCATTTTCTGTTTGGAGAACACAGTTGTTGAACAACTGGTTGGTAGCAATGGGAGATTTGTTTGTGAATGATTTCCGTTTGCCAACAGAGGCAGAGTGGGAACGCGCATCACGTGGTGATTTGAATATGTCTCAATTCCCTTGGGGTGGACCTTATATCCGAAATGGAAGCGGTTGTTTCTTGGGTAACTTCAAACCTATGCGTGGAAGATACTTTGAAGATGGCGGTTTCCAAACGGTAAAAGTATTCACTTACAATCCGAACGGATGGGGTCTATACTGTATGGCTGGAAACGTTGCAGAATGGTGTGAAACGGCTTTCGACGAATCCATGTATGAGTTTTCACATGACATGAATACCGATTACCGTTACGATGCAATGGACTGGGATCCACCATCAGCGAAACGTAAAGTATTGAGAGGTGGCTCTTGGAAAGACATCGGTTTCTACCTACAGAATGCATCTAGAACATATGAATATCAAGATACTGCCAAGTCATACATCGGTTACCGAAATGTAATGACTCACCTAGGACGAGGAGGTCGTGACTTTACTCGTGAGGGAGGCGAAGAAATTCAAAGCGACATCCAACTTCGCTAAGAATAAACAAAAAGTAGTAAATTAATTTAAAACCAAAAAACAAGGAAAACTATGAAACCAGGAAGTAAAGGATGGAAAAAGTTTATGGCAAAGCTGTACGGTTTTGGTGCAGCAGTCGTAATCGTTGGGGCGTTGTTCAAAATTCAACACTGGCCAGGTGCGTCACTTATGTTGATCATCGGTCTTAGTACAGAAGCATTAATCTTCATTTTCTCGGCATTTGAGCCGATCCACGAAGACCCAAATTGGGAGCTTGTATATCCAGAATTGGCATTGGGCCATTCGGATGAGTTAGATCACGAAAATCTTCCTGCAGGAGGTCGTGGAGGTCGTGGTGGTTCAGGAATCACGGATCAACTTGACAAAATGCTCGAAGAAGCAAAAATCGACAGCGCTTTGCTAGAGCGTCTTGGAGATGGAATGCGTACATTGGGTGACAATGCTGCCCAATTGAAAGGTGTAACTTCTGCTGCTGCGGCAACAGACGGTTATGTAACAAGTCTTCAGGCAGCTTCTGAAAAAGTTGCTTCTCTCTCTGAAGCTTACGAGCGTGCATCTGTATCTATCGCTGGATTGACTTCTTCAACTGCTGAAGGTGAGTCATTTGGTGAGCAAATGCAAAAAGTATCTAAAAATCTTGCTGCACTCAACAATGTGTACGAACTTCAATTGAAAGGTTCTTCTTCACATCTTGAGGCAACTGAGAAATTCCAAGCGCAAGTTACGGATATGATGAAAAATCTATCTGACTCTGCGGAAGATACACGTTTGTACAAAGAAAACATGGCAATGTTGTCTAAGAACCTTACGGATCTTAATAACGTGTATGGAAATATGCTGAAAGCTATGACGATAACTAGAGGATAACAAGTTGTTACTTTTAAGTTGTTGAACATTAAGTTTATTGCAAACCAATAAAAATTAATTAATCATGGCAGGAGGAAAAGAAACCCCTAGGCAGAAGATGATCGGTATGATGTACTTAGTACTTACCGCACTTCTAGCCCTTAACGTTTCAAAATCGATTCTTGATGCATTCGTTGCAATCGAGGAAAATATTCAAATTTCCAATGAAAATGAATACCAAAGAGGTTTTGAAAAGAAATCACAATTAGCTGAGACCGCACAAGATAAGTCTGTGCCGGAAGCTCAGAAAAAGGCAATGCACTATTTGAAGATTGTTGAAGACATCGACAAAATGACCGCAGAGCGTATCAAGTTAATCGATGACATTAAAATCGAAATCTTGACGGCTTGTGGTGAGGATGTGAAAACAATTGGAGGACCAGAAAGCATTATCTTTAAAGCATACAGCAATGCAGATCCTTTGCGTCCAACACGGATGCACTTGGAACATGTGGCTGGAAAAGACAAGTACGACGAGGCAATGTCAATTATGATTGGTGAGGACATCAAAAATCCTAATCCAAGTGGTACGGGTATGAAATTGTGGAAAAGCTACAACGATTACCGTGCTGAATTGACAGAGAAAATCGCGGGTTCATGGATGGCAGAAAAAGGAAAAAAGAAATATTCCTTCAAAGCACCTGCAATCAACACGTTCAAAGATTTCAAAGATTTGAATGATCAGATTGAGAAGTCAATGAAAAATGTCAATCAAGAGGACAAAGAAGCGATTAAGAAGATTTATGCTTCCTTGACGAAACAAGAAAAAAGCAAGGTTCACGAAATTGATGGTGTACACTGGATTGGTAAAACATTCGACCACTCTCCATCTGTAGCAGCTATTGCTTCTTTATCGTCAATGCAGAAAGAAATCTTAACTGCTCGCGCTGATGCAATTGCGTTGATTCGTTCACGTGTTGGTGGAGGTGAGTACTCGTTCAACAAGATTATGGCTTTGGCTTATGGTCCTGAATTGGCGAACAGCGGCGACGAAATCACTGTAGAAGTATTGATGGCTGCGTTCGACACGGATCGTCAACCGGAAGTAACTGTTCAAGGAGCTACTGTTTCTGAAACGAAGGATGGAAAAGGTATAATTCGTACCAAAGCATCTGGTGGAGCTGAAATGGTTTTGAAAGGAACTGTAACCATTCGCAACAAATTCGGTATTCCTAAAACGGAAAACTGGGAGAAAGTGATCAAGATCATGAAACCGTCTGGCACTGTTTCCCTTCCTGAATTGCGCGTGTTGTACATCGGATACGAAAACAAAATTGAAGGTGTGGCGTCTGGTTATGATCAAACTGTTCTTTCTGGACAAGGTGTGAACTTGACGAAAACTGGTCAAACTTGGGTAGGTCGTGTTTCTGGTGGTAAAACTGCTAAAATTACGGTATCTGGTAAAAGCTCAGTAACGAACAAAACAGTTTCATTGGGAACAATTGAATTCCGCGTAATGCGCCTTCCAGATCCAGAGATCTATTGGGGAGCAGCGAAAAACGGGGATAAAGGTTCTAAAGCAGAATCACGTTTATTCGTGAAATATGCGCCAGAAATTCCATTGAATGCAAAATGGACAATGATTAATTGGGAATGTCAAGTACCTGGAGCTGTTGGAGCACCGCCAAAAGGATCTGGTAATGATATCAGCTCTGCATTGGGATTGATCAAGCAGGTTAAACCAGGAAACAATGTTTCTTTCATCTGTACAGTAGTCGGTCCGGACGGTATACAAAGAAAAAGAGGTGCAACGTTTAAGTTGTAAATTAAATTAATAAAGGGTATGAAAAGTCTATTTGTTGTTGCAGGCCTATCCCTGATTTCATTGAATGTTTTGGCACAGCCAGAAGATATCAATGGAGGGCCAGTTAACGTGCCTACGGAAGGTATCGTTGATGGGGTGTTTATCCAACAGCACATCCCAACGAAACGCATGATTCCTTACGAATATGTGCGTGAAGCGGATGTGATCTGGAGCAAACGTGTATGGCAATACATAGATATGCGTGAGAAGATTAATCTTCCAATGTATTTTCCTCGTGATGATTTTCGCGCGGACGGTACTTGGGTGAAGAATGCAAACCGCTGGAGCTTGTGGACGGTAATTCGTCACCATGTTCTTGCAGGAAACATTCGCCTTTTCTCACCTTACGACCCAATTACCAAAGGTGTTGGAAGTGCTTGGGATGGAGATCAGTTGAAATACCCAGTCGATCCAACACAACCGGGATTGAATTATTACTCAGATTCATTGTACCGTGAAGAAGTGTTCTATTACTTTGGAACGTTGTTGAAAGATCCAAATGCACAACCGTTAACGGACGAGTTTGGTGACCCAATTGTCGATTCTTTTCCAGATGGAACAACTGCATACCGTTATCCACCAGCAGATACAAATTGGTTCAAGACTGAGGATATCGTTCAATACCGTATGAAGGAAGATTGGTTCTTCGATAAAGAACGCTCTGTTCTAGATGTGCGTATCATTGCAATTGCTCCGGTGATTCAAGAAATAAATACGGACGGAAATGGAAACAAGAGCTTCGGAAGAATGCGTGAATTGTTCTGGTTGTATTTCCCTCACTGCCGATTTGTATTCAATAATTACTTTGTCTACAATGATCAAAATGATGCACAATGGATGAGTTTTGACGACTTGTTCTGGAAACGCAGATTTAGCAGCGTAATCTACAAAGAGAGTAATACTTTTGATCGAAACGTTGAATCTTACCGCATGGGCGCTGATGCACTCATGGAAGCTGAAAAAATCAAAGAGGAGATTCGTACCATTGAACACGATGTGTGGAGTTTCTAAAGTGAACTAGTATAAGCCCCGTCATTTTTGGCGGGGCTTTTTTTATGCGCAAAATTTCACAAGTTGTTTGCGCTGCACTCTTGATATGCACTGAAGCAATTGTATCTTTGCACCATGATTAATTTAGAAAAGTTAGGGGTGTTCCTTCCTCAAGGATTTCTCTTTAAAGAGGTAAGTCTGCAAATCAACAGAGGAGACAAAGTGGGTTTGGTCGGGAAGAATGGCGCTGGAAAATCTACTCTTCTGAAATTAATTGCAGGTACGCAAAAACCGTCTGAGGGGAATATTCACAAACCAAAAGACTGCACGGTGGGTTACCTTTCTCAAGATATCCGCATTGATACGTCTCAAACGGTATTCAACTTTCTGTTTTTTTCGAATGCGATATTAAATGAATTAAGGGATCAAATCGACGATGTAAACCACCAATTGACGGTCCGCGTAGACTATGAATCTGATGGCTATGCAGCTCTTCTCGATCAAGTGAATGAATTGAACCATTCGTTCAACTTACACGAAGGATTTCAATGGGAAGAGAAAATTATGACCACACTTTCTGGTCTTGGTTTTTCCTCAGAGGAAATAAATCGCGAGTTGAGCACCTTTTCTGGTGGATGGCAAATGCGTGCTGAATTGGCCCGAATCCTCGTGAATCGTCCGGATGTTCTTTTACTGGATGAACCTACAAACCACTTAGATATCATTTCAATCAGTTGGTTGGAAACATATTTGCAACGATTTGAAGGGGCGGTGATACTGATTTCTCACGACAGATTGTTCCTGGACAATGTCACAAAGCGAACCCTAGAAATTAGTCTCGGAAAAATTTATGATTTCCCGTTTGCCTATTCAAAGTATAAAGTGGTTCGTGCGGAAGAAAAGGATCGCTTGGAATCTGCGAAAAAACAACAAGACAAGGACATCAAGCATGCGGAGGAGCTTATTGATAAATTCCGAGCAAAAAAGAATAAAGCAGCTTTTGCGCAATCCCTCATAAAAAAGCTAGAAAAAACGGAACGTATTGAAGTAGAGAACGACGCCGTAGCCAAAATGAAAATAGCATTCCCACTTTCTGTTCAACCGGGTAAATGGGTGCTGGAAATGGAAAATTTGGGCAAATCATTCGGCGATAAGCTCTTGTTTCATAGCACAAATCTAACGGTAGGTAGGGGGGAGAAAATCGCACTCCTCGGCCCAAATGGGGTGGGTAAATCTACTTTGTTGAAACGGATTTTGGACAAATTGGATGGGGATGGAAAGGTGCATCTCGGTCACAATGTAAACATCACCTATTTCGCACAGGATCAAGCGGAAAAGATTGATCCCAATAAAACGGTACTTGAAGTTGTTGAATACGCAGCAACGGGCGGAATTAAACGCGACTTAAGAAGTATCCTCGGTGCCTTCTTGTTTTCTGGTGAGGATGTAGATAAGAAAGTTGGCGTATTGTCGGGAGGGGAACGAACTCGCTTGGCGTTGTGCCAATTGTTGTTGAGTCCATCGAATTTCTTGATTCTCGATGAGCCAACGAATCACCTTGATATCCAAAGTAAAGAGGTGTTGAAGGAAGCGCTAAAGAATTACGAGGGTACTTTTATCGTTGTTTCGCACGACCGTGAATTTTTGGATGGACTAACAAACCGTATTTGGGAAATTCAAGCAAAACTTCTTCGGGTTCACCATTTTGATGTGAAGGAATACCTGAAAATGCAGTTCCAACCTGACAATGAAGGCACCAAGCAAAAAGTGCAAGAAACCAAGGAAGTGCGTCCGGAACCTAGTCATGAGGAAACAAAGGAATTGAAACGTCGAAAAAACCAATTGAGTAACCGCATTCAAAAGGTGGAGGATCTGATCAAAGAGCACGAACAATCGATCGGAAAATTGAATGTACAAATCAGTGAGCTTGATTATTCCGATGAAGAAGCAGCCAACAAGGTCTTGGCCGTTTTTACTGAAAAGAAAGAATCGCTCGATCAATTTATGGAAGAATGGGAAAATCTCACCATTGAATTGGAATCGTTGGAGGATTAAGGACGAATGCTACCGCGTTTTTCGCGTTTATGACGGCGTTTGTTGCGTTTAATTGATTTCTTCGCCTCTTTACTTTGCAAGGACCAATAATGTTTCTCAGCGGCGCGTTTTTGCTTCTTGGCAATTTTTGCCTTTTTCTTTCGTTCTTTCGCGATAATGGATTCAGCTTCTTCAACAGATGCAGCCGTTTTTCCGGGTTTTGTGCTGCCACACGAAGAAAAAATTCCCAGCAACACCAGGAAGACGATAATAAATGTTTTACTATTCATACTTTTGTAATACAATATCGACGATGAAGTTACGGCTAATTTTACTATTCTCGCTTTCCTTGCTATTTGTCGCGTGCAATAAAAACAAGCGAAACCCAGTGCCGAGTATTCCTTTTGACATCACCATCGACATCAATCTTCCAAGCTATAATGCGCTGATTAGTGTGGGTACGTATGCTTATGTGAATGGTGGTTCTCGTGGAATCATTGTATACCGTCGAAGCATTGATGAATTCATCGCGTTTGATCGCCATTCTCCAATGGATCCAACAGGTACTTGCGCACAGCCACTTTATCCTGATCCGAATAATTTCTTAACCCTCATCGATAGCTGTTCTACGGCGCGTTTTTCGCTGTACGACGGTTCTCCCATTACAGGGTCAGAATTTGGATTGCGGATGTATCAAACCATTTACAACGGCACAAATCAATTGAGGATTTTTAATTAGTTTCGCCCCATCAATTAGGAACAATGAACGAGATTACAGTTACCATCATCGACCGCGAGGGAACAACACATGAGTTAATCGCACCAACAGACATGAACATGAATGTCATGGAGTTGTGCAAATCCTACGAACTTCCCGTGAAAGGTGAATGTGGTGGTATGGCCATGTGTGCTACATGTCAATGTTACTTGGAATCAGAAACAGACCTTCCCGAACAAAGCGATGCAGAATTGGACATGCTCGATCAAGCATTCTTCGTGAAGCCAAATAGCCGCTTGGGCTGCCAGATTCACATTGCTGATGAAATTGATGGGATTGTGTTGCGCTTGGCGCCGGAGGTAGATTAGGGAGATTTCTCCATCTAAACGAAAGTGAATTCCGTTATCTTTGAATAGTGAATAAAAACCTTTACATCATTGCGGGATGCAACGGAGCAGGAAAGACTACGGCATCTTTTACTATCCTGCCTGAGATTTTAGCGTGTAAAGAATTTGTGAACGCAGATGAAATTGCTAAAGGACTATCTCCATTTCAACCAGAAAAAGTACAAATCGAATCGGGTAGAATTATGTTGTCTCGTATCAATGAACTTTTGGATACTGATGAAAATTTTGCTTTTGAAACAACATTGGCATCTAAAAGTTATAGAACGAAAATTCAAAAAGCTCAGCAGAAGGGCTTTAATGTAATTTTACTTTATTTTTGGCTGCAAAATATAGACTTGGCTATAGAACGTGTGAGAACAAGGGTTTTGGAAGGTGGCCATAATGTAGAAAGCCATGTGATTAAAAGGAGATATAAAAATGGTATCAAGAATTTATTCAATATTTATATGCCAATTGTTGACGAGGTTATGATTTTTGATAATTCTGAAGGGAAATATGAGTTGTTAGCCGAAAAAACAAAGGAAACACAAATTGATGTTTTAAATAAAATTAAATTTAACCAAATTAAGCAATCACTTGATGAAACAATTTAAGAGAACGTCAAACCAAAAACGAATTCTAGAGGGAATGGATAAGGTATATGAAAAACTTGTCGAGTTCAAAAAGAAAATGAATAGTGATTTGGTGATTTTAAAGGATGATAAGATAATTCATATTAATCCAAATAAATTGTAACAAATTGATTTCAATTCTAGAAATTGATCGACTTCGTTTGTCTTAAGTAATCTAGCAATTCACTTTCCATTCTCCAGGAATCAAACACACGGGAATAGCTTCCATCTTGTGTTTGTTCACGGCATGTAAACGACGGTATAAGGCAAGTACGGTCGTCTGTCGGTCAGAAAGTGTACGTTCATCTCCCGTAAAATCCATGGCCCATTCCAACTCAGGATAACTCGCGCCAAGTTGATCTTCGTCACTGCGGCCATCTGCCCATAAGCCATCCGTAGGCTTGGCAACAATGATGGAGTCAACAATGCCTAAATGAGCTGCTACTGAGCGAACTTCCGTTTTTGTTAAATCAGCAATCGGACTTAAATCGACACCACCATCACCGTATTTTGTATAGAATCCAACGCCAAAGTCCTCCACGCGATTTCCTGTACCTGCGACTAAGCGTTTGTGTGCCTGACCCAAAGCATACAAGGTCGACATGCGCAAGCGAGCCCGTGTATTGGCCATTGCGAGATGGTTCGCTACCACATCTGCCGGAAAATCTTCTTCCATTTGTTCGAAAATAGCGGTCAAGTTGACTTCCATTCCAAGTACATTCGGGAAACGCTGCTTTAAGTCGTCGATGTGTTCGAGGGCACGTTGGTATTCCGCCGAAGTTTGACGAATCGGCATGGTCACAATCAACGTGGGTTTACCTGTCATCGCACAAAGGGTGGAGGTCAATGCTGAATCGATTCCTCCAGAAATTCCGACAATAAATCCATCCATTCGAGCTTCAGTGCAATAGGCCGAGAGCCAACCTTGGATGTGTGATGAAATGGCTTCGCAGTTCACTTAGAATAAAATGGAAAGTTTGAACTGAAGCTGGCTTTGCTGCGCGGAGTTGTTGATTTGAGTGGTACCCCATTGAGAAAAAGGTGGCGCATAATAGTAATTCTTCTGTTTGTCGGTATTCCACTGGGTATGTAATGGTGTAAATCCGTAATAGTAGCCCAATTCAGCCACAAGACATGTTGTGCCCACAAAATTCCATTCAGCACCGAGGGACATGCCTACAGCCGATTTCATAAAGAACAAATCATTTTTTGCTTTCATGTCTTCGCGAGAATCTGAACCTTGTCCTAAAATTGGGTCAACTGTACCACCCATGTCATTAATGGCGCTTTTAACCAAGAAACTATTTCTCAAGCCAAATTTCCCGAAATAACGGAAGTACCCGATAAAATTCGTTCTGAACTGCAACATCGTCGGGATGGTCAAATAGGTCGCTTTTTGAACGCGTGAATCGAGCTGATAAACGGATTGTTGGCCACCACTTAGGTCGACATCACTTTGCGGAATGATATTTTTTCCTTCGTAAACATAGTAGAGATTACTAATTGTGGCTTTGTACTTCAAGGTTTCAAAATCAAACTCAAGTCCCGTACAAAACGCAATGGATTCCGTTAAGCTGAAATTCACATTCATACCAATGGACAGGTCCGAACTCAATCCATCTTTCTGAAAATAATCAGAAGTCACGTTTTGCATCAAGATGCTTGTTCCGAAGACCAAACCTGCTTGTACTTCTTTCCCTTCGGCATCTTGTGCCATCGTATTCATTCCAAATGAAATTCCTGCAATAAGGAGTAAGATTTTTTTCATAGCGTTTTGCGTTTAATTCTTGTTCATCAGTCCGCTTCAACTCATTTGATTTTGCGTACTTTTGAGGTCAAAAATAAGGAATATCAATGAGTATCAAAAGCTTTTTTCTTGGAGGTTCAATTGCCCTACTGATATCTTCTTGCGCGAATGACCCCTTGGATGTTGATGCTTCTGATGTCAAGGTGAACATTGGATTTGTGAACATGGATTCCATTTGGGCCACTTCGAATGGCCGTGATTTCTTGAAAGCAGATGCTGATTTTCGCGCTCGAATTCCCGAAATGTACGAGTACGAACTTGGGTATTGCTTGCGGGTAGGTCGAATCAGCGATACGGCATTGATCAATAGTTTGACGCAATTTAAAAATGATCCATTCATGTCTCGCGTTGAAAAGGCCATCCAACGTGAGTTCAAGGATTTATCTGGGGTTAAAGAAGAAATCATCGATGGATTTCGACACATCAAATACCACATCCCGAAGGCAGCTATTCCACAAACTATCGTGTTCATGAATTCGGTATTTACCTCGAGTGCATTCAGCTCGCAAAAGGAAATCGGCATCGGATTGGAACGCTACCTCGGTGAAAATTCTCCCGTGATTAAGGATTTGCCGAATGACATGTTTTTTGGATGGATTAAAGAAGGAATGGATCGTCGCTATCTCGTGAGGGATGCGTTCTGTTCGTGGTTCATGACGCATTACGGTCCAGAAATTGACGGCAACCTCGCCGAACAAATCATTCGCTGGGGAAAGATTTTATACCTCACAGAAGCGGCACTTCCCGATGCACCAGAATCGATTATTCCTCGCTATTCAGAGGCAGATTACAAATGGGCCTTAGACAATGAATACGCTCTTTGGACCTATTTAGTGGACCAAAAGATGCTCTTTAAAATTGATGAATTGAACAAGACAAACCTCTTGAGTGAAGGACCTTTTACTCCTGGATTGCCTGAAAAAGGTCCAGATCGTTTGGGTCAATTTCTAGGATGGAGAATTGTGCGTAAGTATATGGAAGTTAAAGAGATATCTGTGGAGGAGTTGCTGAGAGTACATTACACAGACATCATTAGAGAATACGAAATAGAGTAAAATTATGGAGGATAAAATCGTTAAAACCTCGGAAATAGATATCAAGGTTGGATTGAATGAGAACAATTTGCCGGTAGCAATGAAATGGAGTGCAAGTGATGGTGGTGTTTCGGATGCTGCCGCAAAGGCATTCATGCTGTCCATTTGGGATCCTGCGCAAAACAACACGATGAAAATCGACCTGTGGACGAAAGATTTGACCATCGATGAGATGAAACAGTTCTTTCACCAAACCTTATTGACCATGGCCGATACCTTTGAAAAAGCCACGGGAGAGCACTTGATTTCAGAAGATCTTCGTGATTACTGCTACCATTTTGCAGATAAAATGCAAATCCTTCCTGAGAAGTAATGTATTCGGGTTCCTTAAAAAAAATGCGCGTCTCCTTGAGTGAACAGGTCAATTATACCTTATCGCTCAATGAAGAGCTTGATATGAATGCGCTCATTGGAAAAAAACTTCATTTCGAATGGAACGGTCAAATTATCTGTACTTCGTGCGGTAAAAACACGAACAAATCTTTTGGCGATGGCTTTTGCTATCCATGCTTTACCTCAGCACCCGATGCGGCCGAGTGCATCATTCGCCCAGAATTGTGTCGCGCACATTTGGGTGAAGGTCGCGATCCGGATTGGGAGGAGAAACACCACAATGTTCCACACATTGTTTATTTAGCGGCCACCGATGCGGTGAAAGTAGGAGTGACGCGTGCTACACAGCTGCCCACCCGATGGATTGATCAAGGTGCAGCGAAGGCCATCATTCTTGCTGAAACCCCAAACCGCTATGAGGCGGGAATGCTGGAAGTGGCGCTGAAAGATTTTTTCACGGATAAAACGAATTGGCAGCGGATGCTGAAGAATGAAACCGATGAGACCATTGATTTGGTGGACGAAAAATGGCGCTTGCACGATGAATTGCCTTCGGATTTAACGACCTACTTTTCAGAAGATGATACCCTTGTTTCGTTGAACTATCCGGTTGAACTTTATCCGGAAAAGGTGAAGAGCATTGGTTTTGACAAGTCACCATCGATTTCAGCAGTGCTAAAAGGAATTCGGGGTCAATACTTGATTTTTGAGGGAGACATGGTGATGAATATTCGAAAACATACGGGATATACGGTACAATTGACCGTAGCTGAGTAACTTTGTAGCATGGGAAAGGATAAATTGCGTCGGTTTGAGTTGATGAAGGGATTTCCCAATGTCTTTGAACCTGAAGTAGGCGTACCGTCTGATTTAAAGGGGAAATGGCGTTCTGAAGTTTTCAAAAATGACAATCCTATTGTCTTGGAGTTGGGCTGTGGAAAAGGGGAATACAGTCTCGGATTAGCGAATCATTTTCCGGATAAAAATTTCATCGGCGTCGACATCAAAGGTGCGCGTATGTACATTGGCGCAAAGGAAGCTTTGGAGCAAGAAAAAACGAATGTGGCCTTTTTGAGAATGAAGATTGACTTCATACACGACTATTTCATTGAAAATGAAGTCGATGAAATCTGGTTGACCTTCTCAGATCCTCAGCCGAAAAAACCGCGTAAACGACTTTCATCTCCCATCTTCGTAGAACGCTACCGCAAAATTTTAAAGCCAGGCGGAATCGTTCACATGAAAACGGATTCAGATATTCTGTTTGAATATACAGAGGAGCAAATTGAGGAACAAGGGTACAAATGCCTTGAGTTGACCTGGGATTTATACGGAAGTCTTCCAGAAACAATCGATCCCGTTACGCGAGATATTTTCCACATAAAAACACATTACGAACAGTTATTCACTGCGCGAGGTAGTGTAATCAAGTACTGTAAATTTCAGATTTCGTAAGGGGGATTAACCCTTAAGCAACGCGCAGTTTCGCCAATTTTGATTTTGAGAATTGCGCTTTTGCATAGTCTAATGTAACGCGGAACTCCGTTTCATTACCCGAAGGCAATTCATACATAGCATCCGTCAAGATCGCTTCACAAATGGAACGCAATCCGCGCGCACCTAGCTTGAATTCAATCGCTTTCGTCACGATGAAGTCCAATACGTCCGCATCAAGTTGAAGCTTCACACCATCAATGTTGAACAACGAAACATATTGCTTCACCAAGGCGTTTTTCGGTTCTGTCAAGATGCGTTTCAAGCTCGCGCCATCCAAGGGCTCTAAATAAGTAAGCACAGGGAAACGACCAATCAATTCTGGAATGAGCCCGAAGGTCTTCACATCTGTAGGATTAATGTACTTCAACAAACTATCTTGTTCGACCAATTCTTCTTCCACAGCAGAGAAGCCAATCGTTTGACGATTAACGCGATTAGCAATAATCTTTTCAATTCCATCGAAGGCACCCCCACATACAAAAAGTATGTTCTTGGTATCGATCTGAATCATTTTTTGTTCCGGGTGCTTGCGTCCACCTTGTGGTGGAACATTAACAGTAGCGCCTTCGAGTAATTTCAAAAGTGCTTGTTGAACACCTTCCCCTGACACATCACGCGTGATGGAAGGATTGTCACTTTTACGCGCAATCTTGTCAATTTCGTCAATGAAAACGATGCCTTGTTGCGCAGCAGTTACATTGTAATCAGCGGCTTGCAGAAGACGAGAGAGAATGCTTTCTACATCTTCACCCACATATCCTGCCTCTGTTAAGACAGTCGCATCAGCAATACAGAAAGGAACATTCAACATCTTGGCAATGGTTTTCGCCAAAAGCGTTTTTCCCGTACCTGTGCGTCCTACCAAGATGACATTTGATTTTTCGATTTCAATGTCATTTTTATCAACGACCTGGTTCAAACGTTTGTAATGGTTGTACACAGCAACAGACAACACTTTTTTAGCGTCTTCTTGTCCGATAACATACTCGTCCAACTTTCGTTTGATTTCCGTGGGTTTCAAGATGTTTACTTTCGCATCGCTCGGCGAAATTTTCTCGTTTACATCTTCTTCCCGAATGATGGTATGTGCTTGTTGAACACAGCTATCACAGATATGTCCGGAAACTCCAGCAATTAGAATTCCTACCTCACTTCTTGATCGTCCACAGAATGAACAATTTGTTTCATTTTTTTTTGACATAGAACATTAGTCAGAAAAAACACCACCCTTTCAGGTGGTGCCTTAAGTCAATTATTTCTTAGGATTGCGTGTTAACACTTCGTCAACCATCCCGTATGCCTTCGCCTCTTCAGCCGTCATCCAGTAATCACGGTCTGAATCTGCCCATACCTTATCGTAGGTCTGGTGCGAATGGAACGCAATAATGTCGTACAATTCTTTTTTCAACTTTTGAATTTCACGCGCTGTGATTTCGATATCCGATGCTTGTCCTTGTGCACCTCCCAACGGTTGGTGAATCATGACGCGCGCATGCTTCAAGATGGAACGCTTACCTTCAGCACCTGCACACATGAGTACAGCACCCATGGATGCAGCCATTCCTGTACAAATCGTCGCAACATCTGGCTTGATGTATTGGATTGTATCGTAAATCCCAAGTCCTGCATAAACGGAACCTCCGGGTGAATTTAAATAGATTTGAATGTCTTTGTTTGGATCAACAGACTCCAAGAACAACAACTGCGCGTTGATGATGTTGGCAATGTTGTCGTTGATTCCTGTACCAAGGAAAATGATACGGTCCATCATCAAACGGGAGAACACATCCATTTGTGTCATGTTCATGGGACGTTCCTCAATAATGTATGGAGTCATAGAGGACTCAATGTAATGCCCAACGTGCATGCTCGTTAATCCGAGGTGCTTGGTGGCAAATTTGCTAAATTCGTTGCTGTCTGACATAGTTTGTGATGGTTTCAATTATTTGAAGGTTAAAGATACATAAAGTTGAGTATGAGAATGAAAAAGTAGGGGATAATTTCTTGCTCTCCGTCGTGAATCATTGGATGACGGAGTGTTTTCGTATCTTCGCGCCATGCTTCTGAACACTATTCAGCAAAAAAGAATTCTGATTTCTCCACTCAATTGGGGGATGGGTCATGTGGCGCGGTGTATTCCCCTCGTGCAAACTTTCTTGGACAATGGAAATACAGTTTTTGCTGCAGTTTCAGAGGAACAAGGTGCTATTTTGCGTGCCTATTTCCCTTCCATCGAATTGGTGAATCACGAAGGATACCCATTTGTGTTTCATGGTAAGGGAAATTTTTCACTTGATTTAGCACGGCAATTTAAACAGCTAAATAAACGATTGCTCGATGAACAGGAACAAACCGAGCTCTTGGTGAATGAGTTGGCTATTGATGTCGTCATTTCAGATCACCGGTATGGTTTTCGGTCGAAAAATGTCCCTTCGATTTTACTGACTCATCAACTCAATTTACCCGTTCGCTGGTATGAAGGTTGGGTGCAGAAAATGCACGATAAATTTTTGAGGTGCTTTGATGAAATTTGGATTCCCGACACAATCGATTCTTCGCTTGCAGGAAATTTGAGCCAAAACACAAAGGGGTTTAACTGTGCGTATATCGGTGCATTGTCCCGTTTTCAACTGAACGCTATCCCAGAGATGAAGACAATAGATTCGGTCATCATTGCCAGTGGTCCCGCCGTTTATGCCGAACAATTTATCCGTGAGCAGTTGAAGAAACTTTTGGATCCTGAGAACACCGTAATTATCGCGGCTCCCGATGTCTTGCTGAATATGGGAGAACTTCCTGTTTCAACGCAGAGTTCAGCGGATTGGAAAACGAGTGACACCTCGATTTTACACGCAAAAAAGGTGATTTCACGTTGCGGATATTCTACATTGATGGATTTGTCGGTACTCAAAGTACCATTTTCGTTAACGCCAACACCTGGTCAACGTGAACAAGAATACTTGTATCGGTTTTGGGCAAGCAAGGTTATGGGCAACTAAACGGGCACTTTTTTCGTGAAGCATTCAACACGTACATTTCTTTTAGGCAGCATTGCTGTGGTCGCACTTGCGGGTGGTATTGCACTTGGGGTCAATGGAAAAAGTAATTTTTTACGTTGGCGAAAATTTTCCCATGGAAATAGGATATACTTACAAAACAGAGGATTTAGCTGTTTGCCAGACATTCATTATGAAGGTGAATTGCGCGATCAACCTCGGGCTTATTTTGAACATTCAAAACAACACGGGATTCCGTTGGTCCCAAAAAATAAACGAGATCTCGGTCAATTGGTGCAGCAAGGAGTCTTGAAGGAACTGCAGCCGAATGAGTATTTTGTGCTGGACACAATGTATTATTCCTATCCATTTTTAATTCACGAGACACATGAGCTGTTGATGGAAATAGGGGAGCGCTTTCAGCGAAAATTAGAAAATACGGGATTGGAATGCACCCGGTTTACCGTCACTTCCGTGCTGCGTACAGAGGAATCTATTCGCCGTTTACAACGGAGAAATCGAAACTCGGTGCGCAACAGTGCACATCTGCACGGAACAACTTTTGACCTGTCCTATAAGACCTTCTTTGCCGAACATCCACTAACAGAAGGTGAGGTTCATTATTTAGGGCAAATGCTCATGCGCACCTTATGGGAACTGCGCAAAGAAAAAAAATGCTGGGTGACTTACGAGGTTTGGCAGACCTGCCTCCATGTGGTAAGTCGCTAATCCGAAAGTTAGGACCAAAAAAAATCCCGCCATAACAGCGGGATTCTTTCTCTATTTTTTTGGTGTGGATTATTTCACCACTGCCATAAATGCTGCGTTGTCAGCGAATTTCAAGAATTCACGATCGTTTGCCGCTTTACCTTTCATTGAACCGTCTTTCGCGATTGCATTTTTCAGGTTGCTTGCCGCTAAGTCTGCATTGTTTGCACGTGCAGCAGCAACAGCTTTCAAGTAATATCCTTGAGCAGAATCTTTGTCTGCTGAAGCATCAATACCTTTCATTGCACCATCTGCGTTACCGTTCAACAATTGAGCTAGTGCCGCGTTGAATGATTTGTCAGATCCAAAGCTAGAAACTGCATCTGCATAGTTTCCATTTTGGATGTGAATAATCCCCATGTTGTAGTTCACTTCAGCTCCAGCACCTTTCGCTTGTCCAAGCAATTGTTTTGCTTTAACTCGGTCACCTTTCACACCAGCGATTGCAGCCAAGTTGTTTTTAGAAATCGCGTTGTCTTTGATGCTGTTTGCTTTCTCAAACTTCGCTTTTGCCTCATCCATTTTGTTTTGCATGTACAATACAGCTCCTGCATTGTTGAATGCGCGGTTGTCATTTGGATAGTTTTTACAAGCTACGTTGTAGATCGCTAACTTCTGGTTCATGTCTTTTACCAAAGTTGCCGTGAACAACAACTCTTCAAGGTTCAAAGAATCTGGAGTTGAAGCAGCAAGCGCTTTCAATTCTTCATCGGTATAACCAGTAAGGTCGTAGTTAACGATAACTTCACTTCTTCTCAATTTAGGGAAGATGTTTTTGTCAAGGTAAGTAAATGTTTTACCCATGTTGCGCATTTCAGTCTCGCGTTGAGCTGGATCTGCTTGCATTTCAAGAACACGGATTACCAAGTTCTTTTCGTCTTCGTTCATTGTTGATGTACTCAACTCTTTCTTGAATCCGTTGAAATCTTCTCCTTTTCCAGCCAATACATATACTTCACCTTGAGCAGCTGTGTTCTTTGCTTTCTTCGCAAGTTCCATCATTGCTTTTTTACCAGCTTCAGCACGTTCCGTAGACAATGAGTTGTTTTTGTCTTCTTCCCCTTCTGGTGAAGCGTAACCTACAACGTCAATTGTTTTGATGGCGATGCGCGCATTTGCTTGCGCAGCAGCCAACCAAGCAGCGTAGTCAGTGATGTCTTTCTCTTTCAACTCCGTAGCTTTCACCAAAGATTTTCCTTTGTCATAGTTCAATTGAGAAACAAACGTTTCAGGTGTAACACGCTTAAATTCGTCTTTCGCGAAGATTACCTTGAAATCTTTGTTTACTAAATATGGAGTAATGATCGTTGCATCAGCAATTTTCGTGTCTGTAAATGCCCCCGCTTTTTCTTTACCTCCTTTGTATACTTTACCTGTAACTTTCAAATCAGCATTTTCCATGTCTGCTTTGTAAACGGTAACATCTTCGTATACCATTTTTCCGCCTGGCTTGTATTGAATAACAGAACCGTTTCCAGTTGCTTTTTCACCGAGAACAGTCACCGTTTTCAATGCTGTTGTTCCGAGCATTGGCGTAATTTCAGCACTTGCTTTTTTCTTAATCCCTTTTTCCGGGAAAGTTACCTCAACTCTCACGCGGACAGAATCCCCGTGCATTTCAAGTGGGCTTGGCGTTACTTTGTATTGAAGGTCTTTCAATAGGTCACAGCTCGATAGTAGGCTACCTGCAACCACCGCGAAAGCCAAGACTTTAATGCTTTGATTTTTCATAGTATTTTATTTGTTCTTTACTAAAATTCGCGACAATATTACGCAATATAATTGATGTTGTATAATTTGTAGCACATAAATATTAATGATAATCTTTTAATTCATGCAAAGTTAATACACTTTTATCGGTGCAATCAGATAGCAATTCACTGATCGATTTTGAACTAATTGGGTCAATTGCATGTGGTTGTATGTCAGAGAGTGGTTTTAAAACGAAGATTCTCTCGCGAAATCGGGGGTGGGGAATGTGTAAATCCTGCTGCTGAATAATACTGTTTTCAAAAAGAATGATGTCCAAGTCAATGGGGCGTGAAGTGTAACCCTGGCCATCACCTTTCAAGCGCCCAAGTTGACTTTCGATCTCTTTGAGGACAGCCATTACTTGGTGTGCATCCAATTTGGTTTCGACAGCAATACATCCGTTCAAAAACAATTCCTGCGTATCAAAACCCTGTGCCTTGTTTTCATAGAAAGGAGAACACTGTTGAAGCATCCCAATTTGATTGCTAATGCTTTCAAGGGCTTGGCCAATATGAAGTTCACGATTGCCCTGGTTACTTCCAATGGCAATGCTTATGACACTCATTTCCATTCAAAGGTATTGATGAGGCGAAGCAAGTCTGTCTTCAAATAGTTCAAACTTGGACGCAGTGAATCGTAATTAGGGCGGGAATTGAAATAGACAACGCCACTTACAAAGGTGGTCGTTGAATCGGTCAAGTAAAATTGAAAAGGGGAAGCAACGTCTCCTTGAAGTTCAAAAACAGTCCCAAACACCCGGGCATCAGAACGGATAATATTGGAATCGTTTATGGCCGTTGCTTTGAGTTTGTGTTCCTCTACCTTGTCGTTGGCAAAATTCACATATTTTGCAAGTGGCTCTTGCATAGTGATATAGGAGAAATGGATTGTTCCGTTTAAAGGACCAAGGTCAATATCTTTGTGGCACGTGAAGTCGCTTTGACCGGGCTGTGCCGCAACATCGTTTACTTCATATTGCTTGGAAATGTCAAAATGATAGCCACACGCACTGGTGTAATGCACATATTCATGTGCGGGGAGGTCTAAGCGCAAGTAGGTCGGGGGCTTCGGAATTAGCAACTCATCTCCACAGGAGGAAACAACGAGCATGACGATGGTGATTATTGCGAATACTTTCATGTCAATCTTCTTTAGAAACAACGGCTTTAACCAATTTAATGCGGCGTTTATCGGAGGAATCTACCACAAGCTTAATTGGCCCGACGGTTATAAATTCATTGTTGCGCAAAATCCGCCCAGCATTCTCAACGATAAATCCACCCAAGGTTTCAGATTCACCCTTTAAGCCATCGAATTCTCTTCCGTCAATATCCATTACTTTATAGAAATCAACCAAGGAGGTTCGCCCTTCAAACAGATAGGTGTTGTCATCTATTTTAGTATAAACGACATCGGCCACATCGTACTCGTCGGTAATGTCACCCACAATTTCCTCTAAGATATCGTCCAAGGTGATAATGCCACTGGCCCCTCCATATTCATCTACAACAATGGCCATGTGCATTTTCATCTCTTGAAAATCCTTCAGCAAGTCATCGATTTTTTTGTTCTCTGGAACAAACATCGGTTTGCGTAAAAGTGTAATCCATGCAAAATCTTCGGGTTTGTCCAAATGGGGAAGCAAGTCCTTGATGTATAAAATGCCGATGACATTGTCAACAGAATCGCGGTAGACAGGCACCCTAGAATACCCGTTGTCTTGGATTACCTGAAGCACTTCTCCAAAGGACTGTGTTTCTTTTAAGGCAACGATATCGAGTCGTGGACACATGATTTGACAACATTCAGTGCTGCCAAAACGGATGATGCCTTCCAAGATCTTGTGTTCTTCTTCGCTGGTATGCTCCTCTTTTGTCAACGCAATGGCTTGCTCGAGTTCATCCGATGAGATGTTGATGCCGTGCTTTCTTGCACGCTTTTGAATGATTTTCGTCCCGTTGACCAAAAGCCATTTTAACCATGAAATTGGAGGGAGTCTGCGGATGAAATTGATGGGTAGCGCCATAGTTCGCGCCATGAACAACGCGTTTTTGGTGGAATAAATTTTAGGCACAACTTCTCCAAACAACAAAATGGTGAGGGTAATGCCAACGACTTCAACTAGAAAGCGAATTGTTGGATTAGTGCCGGTATTTGGAAAGAAGTCGTTTAAAAGTGCTGTCGAGATGATGACAATCCCGATATTGACGAAGTTGTTGGCAATCAACAAGGTCGCCAAGATCTCCTTTGGATCATCGAGCAATTCCAAGGCAATTTTTGAAGATTTACTTTCATCTTGCCGCAGCGCTTCCTTTTCAGTTGGACTGAGTGAGAAAAAGGCGCTTTCGGAACCTGAGGCCAGTGCGGAAAAGCAAAGCAATACAATGATAATTATAAGTAGGTAAATCATTGTATATTAATAAGGTATAGTTGCCAATGTGCTGTGGTATTCATTGGGGGTAGAAAAATCAATTAAAAAGGCAGAATTTCACCGGGATCTTCTTGCGTTGAGTTGCCATTCATTGGAGGAAGTTGAGGAGGTGTTCCTTCCGATGAATAAGGTGCTTGACTTGAATGTGTATGCGCATTGTCGGGCTTAGAAAGTATGGTCATCTCATCGGCAACTATGTCCAAGGCATAACGAGTATTGCCTTCTTTGTCCTGATAGGTCCTCTTTTTTAGTTTGCCTTCAACATATATTTTATACCCCTTTTTTACATATTTTTCGGTGATTTCGGCCAAACGTCGCCACAATACGATATCGTGCCAATCGGTACTTTCCTTTTTCTCGCCGGTTTCTTTGTCGGTGTATGTTTCAGATGTGGCCATAGAAAAGGTGGCCTTCAAGGTTCCGTTTTGCAAGCGGTGAATCTCTGGATCCTTACCCACATTGCCAATTAAAATCACTTTATTTACACTTCCAGCCATAAAATTTGCTTTGAGTCACAAATATACATTATTCAATGAGAGTTTTTTGGCGTCTAAAGAATAATTCAACACAGCGTTATGTTCTTCTTCACAGTGAATGCCTCTCGAGGTATTTATCGATCAGACGGGGAATAGGGAAATCTTGAAGCGCTGCGTTTTGTATCAAGATCCAATCTGTTTCGGGCTTAACTTCTGAACTATGGATGTGGTAAAAACGAGCACTGATACGCTGGTGCGAAAGCAGGTGAGTTATAGGAGCCGAGATTTCAAGAACCTGGTTCATTTGTGCCCAAGGAATTTCGGTGAGTGGACTATCGTTTTCTGTTTCAATCAAGGGAAATTGAAAAAGTTCTTCCCAAATGTCACGGCCTTTACGCTGCTGTATGTAGGTGTGTGCATTTACATGAAAAACGAGGTAATGAAAAAAGCGATTTCTTACGGTTTGTTTTTTTGTTTTTACTGGACGTTCTTGAACGGTTTTGTTGGCAAATGCGAGACAACTCCCCTGTAAAACGCAAGTGCTGCATTTCGGGTTTTTAGGGGTGCATTGAAGGGCGCCAAACTCCATAATGGCCTGGTTGTGCAAAGCGGGATGCTTCGGGTGGATCAGGTTTTCGGCCAATGATTTAAAAAGTTTTGCGCCTGCTGTCGAATTTATAGGCGTGTCAATGTCAAAATGCCGAGCAAGTACACGGTACACATTGCCATCGACTACAGGCACATTTTCATTGAATGCAAAGGAGGCAACGGCTGCGGCGGTGTATGGACCTATACCTTTGAGTGTTAGGAGTTCAGCGTATGATGCTGGGAAAACACCGTTGAGTTCTGAGGAAATGAATTTTGCCGTTTGATGCAGGTTTCGTGCCCTGCTGTAATAACCCAATCCTTGCCAAAGATTGAGGACACTTTGCAAATCTGCAGCGGCAAGATCGTCGACATGGGGAAAGTGTTCAATGAAGCGGTAGTAGTAGGGAATACCTTGATCGACACGCGTTTGTTGCAAAATCACCTCTGATAACCAAATAAAATAGGGGTCATTTGTATTTCGCCACGGCAAATCTCTTTTCGTTTGTCTATACCAATCGGCTATTAGTAGATGAAATTCACTCATTGAGGGAAAAATAGAAAAATTACAGCTTGAAATGCAAAGGTATCAACTTTAAGTAACCTACATTTGTAGCCATACTGCAATAAACCAAAAAATAAAAACTAATACTAAACAACATGACTAAAGCAGACATCGTAGCGGATATTGCTGACACAACTGGGCTTGAAAGAGCAGAGGCGTTGAAAGCTGTGGAAGCGTTTATGACATCCATTAAATCATCATTAGCAGATGGTCAAAATGTGTACTTGAGAGGATTCGGTAGCTTCATCGTTAAGGAGCGCGCTGAAAAAACTGGACGTAACATTTCGAAAAATACCACGATCATTATTCCTGCACACAATATCCCTTCGTTTAAGCCAGCAAAAACTTTTGTGGATGAAGTGAAGAATAAAGTTGTTGTGAAATAAAAATGTTCTTTGTCCGAGTTGTTTGAAATTCGGATGAATTCCTTATCTTTGCACTCCCGTTTTAACAGCGGGAGTGTTTTTTTTAAGTAGAAAGACACCGAACACACTCGAATATAGTAACTTAAATATAAGATTATGCCAAGCGGTAAAAAGAGAAAAAGACATAAGATGGCGACGCACAAGCGCAAGAAAAGATTGCGGAAGAATCGTCACAAGAAGAAGTAACACCGGTTACACACTTCATATTTTTTTAGGAGCTTAGCGGGAAGTACCCGCTAAGTTTTTCCTATTTCATTCACTTAAAATCAGCTTTCGTGAGTTTAGAACTGGTAGTCGATGCCCGACCTGGAGGCATTTGGCTTGCTTTGTTACGGGACGGTAAGCTTATTGAATTACACGAAGAACAGGGAAATACCGATTTCGCAGTAGGCGATATATACCTAGGTAAGGTAAGAAAGGTTGTTCCCAGTCTCAACGCGGCGTTTGTTGATGTCGGATACGAAAAGGATGCATTCTTGCATTACCTTGATTTAGGTCCCCAATTCAGCTCGCTCAATAAATTTACAAAAGACACCTTGCATGGCAAGCAGAATGTCTCTGATCTACTTTATTTTAAAGGAGAAAAAGACATTCCAAAGGATGGAAAAATTGATCAAATCATTTCCTCCTCTCAACCGATTCTTGTCCAAGTCGCCAAGGAACCGATCTCAAGTAAAGGACCGCGCCTCTGTGCGGAAATTACACTTGCTGGAAGGTACTTAGTACTTGTGCCTTTTTCGGATAAAATTTCTGTGTCGCAGAAAATCAAAGAAGCAGAAGAAAAAGATCGTTTAAAAGATCTAATGGAATCAATTAAACCGAAAAATTTCGGGGTAATTATTCGTACCGTTGCGGAAAATAAAAAGGTGGAACAACTCGATCAAGATTTGAAAAACTTGCTCGAGAAGTGGAAAACCATGCATGCAACACTGAAAGATGCAACTCCTCCGCGCAGGGTCTTGGGCGAAATCAATAAAACTTCTTCCATCCTTAGGGATTTGTTGAATGCTGATTTTACCAATATTCATGTCAACGACGAAAAGCTCTTTGGAGATTTGAAGGAATATGTGGCGGGAATAGCGCCCGGTCGCGAGAAAATACTACGCCTTCACGACGGAAAAATCAACATTTTTGAACGTTTTGGAATCAACAAGCAGATCAAAGCGCTGTTCGGTAAGAAAGTACCATTGCCAAGTGGAGGGTACCTCATCATCGAACACACGGAGGCCATGCACGTGATTGATGTCAATAGCGGAAACAGAAAAGGTGCGGAAGGTCAAGAAAACAATGCAAAGCTTACCAATCTAGAAGCTGCTGAAGAAATTGCGCGTGTCCTTCAATTGAGAGACATGGGCGGAATCATCTGCATCGACTTCATTGACATGCACGATCGAGAGAACAATAAAGCGCTGTTCGACAAGTTGAAAGCACTCATGCTATCTGATCGTGCGAAGCACAACATCCTTCCTCCATCAAAATTTGGTGTGATTGAAATTACTCGTCAACGTGTGCGTCCAGAAACGGATATCAAAACGTCTGAAAAATGCCCAACATGCAATGGAACGGGTGAGGTTCAAGCAAGTATTTTATTCGCCGAAGAGATTGAATCGAACTTGAAGTACTTGATTTCCGACCGAAAAGTGCCGCATGTGACCTTGCATGTTCATCCTTACTTGGAGGCCTATTTCAAAAAAGGTTTGTTCTCGCGTCAGATGAAATGGTTCTTTGCCTACAAGAAGTGGATTCCTGTGCGCGGTGTGACCAACAATCACTTGCTCCAATACACTTTTGTGGATAAGCAGAATGAGGAAATCTCGCTCTGAACCAAAGGATAAATCAACCTTTACTTTCCCGGAAATCATGGTCCGAATGGAAGCGTATTGCGCCTACAGGGACCGCTGTACTTCCGAGGTGGAAAAGAAAATGCTGGAATACGTTTTAACGGAAAAACAGTCGGATGAACTCTTGAAGCATTTGCGCTCCAGTCAGTTTTTAGACGATGTTCGCTTCGCGCACTCTTTTGTGTCGGGTAAATTTCGATTCAATCAGTGGGGACGAATCCGCATTCGAATGGAGCTCCGCATGCGTAAAATCAATGAGGAGCTCATTAAAAATGCAATCCTTTCGATGGACTTGGATGCCTACGCGCAAACCATTACATCTTTGGCAGCGCGTAAATTTCGTGAAACAGAACGCGAAAAGGATGTGTGGAAACGGAAAGCAAAGATCATTCGCTTTTTAAGTTCACGTGGATTTGAACAGGATTTAATCATGGATGCGGTTGCTACCTTGTTTAATTCGTCACACTAAGCATGCGAACGGCAAAAGCTGATTCACCCAGGTAGTTGATGTACGCTATTTTTAGGAAATAGATTCCCGCTGTAGTTGGCGAAAGCATTTCTAGGAAACTTGCATTACTAACGGTCTGCTCTACAATCAATTGTCCCATTTGGTCGAATACCTGTACTGAGAATTCAGACAGCTGATCTCCTGGCGTCCTCAAAATGATGGGCGCACCTTGTTGAACAGGATTGGGATACTCCAGAAAAGAAGTATCGGAAGGATGCTCAAAAAGGGATCGATTGAATTGGAAAAGGAATAAACCATGCTGACGGTCTGACACGACAATGCGTTGTGAAGGATATTCGGAATAAACCCCCCAAGCACCATTCATCTTGAAGTTTGTCTCCGCAGTGTAGGTGTCGTAGGAAGCTATTTCCCGTGGAAAGGTAGCTCGGATATCGTAGATGCGAAGCCCTTCGTTGTAGTGTGCGACAAAGGCAAACTCATTGGTAATCATCAAATTGTGGGGAACGCTCCCGTTTTGCCAGTTGGTACCGAAGTAACCGTCTACTTCTATGGTACAATTGCTTGAAACACTGCATTTCTTGATGCGTTTTCCATTGGTTTCATCCGCAAATACATAGGTCAATCCGTCGGGACTAAGCCACCCCTGGTGGTTGTACCCTTGGTCTTGGTAGAAGGTGAGATTGCTTTTGTAAATGGGTGCGCTTGGATTCGTGAAATCATATACACGAAGCCCATCCATGCCACAATTCAAAATCGCAATGTTGTTTCGCACATAGCAATCGTGTACTTCAGGAATGTCTCCTGGTCCTTCCCAAAGTAAAACGGGATTTAAAGGGTCTTGCAATGAAAATACGCGCAAGGGAACCATGGATAATGGAATCCCACTACTAATTGGTGTGACCAAACAAGCAAATAGCAAAGCATTGGTGGTATCGATGCTGAGGTTGTGTATTTTTCCAAATCGATCGTCTTGCAGGTCGGCAACTTTAACCACAGAGTCGGGTAAATAACTCAAGTCAATAATCTGTAAGGAGCTATTGCCCTCATCACAAATGGAGTAGGCGTAGTTCCCAAAGGTTTTAAATTCGCGGTGGATGACTTGTGCAGACGAGAATTTCCCCTCCACAAATCCACAAGGAATTAGCGTATTTGATTCATTTAGGTGAAAAAAGTGGGTGCCTTCGGTTGAC
>CANGIC010000003.1 GCA_947453795.1 Flavobacteriales bacterium | reverse complement strand
TGTGCCGCAAACATTACGCACAGACAAGAAATGATCATTAAAATCTTGTTCATGATTATACATTTTTGTTAAATAAATAAGTTCAACCTGATTTTATCAGGCGTTTAGGGTATTTAACAAAAAGTACAGGGTGGCTGCTCAAGATCGCGCTTGAACTCCTCAGAAACGGGAGTTGAATACAAGAAAAATTGCCGTGAATGAATATCAACATAAATGGACGCTAAAATCGCAGGAGGTTCATTGACTAGCGCTGGTGTCTGAATGATTTTAAACAATGTGGTATAAGGCGTCGAATGGTCTTCATCCCCCATGTTTCTTCCAACCGTTAACGACAAATTTGCGAATAACTCGTCTTCTTGCTTATCGGAAATACATTGAAACTCGGTAGTTCCGTTGCTTAATTTTCGCGATTGAATGACGTCATACATGCGAGTACCCAAGCGAAATTCATTCTTCTTCACCCATTGAAGGGACTTGATTTGTGCTGAAGTAAAGGTAAAAATGATGCGATTTTCTTCAGGAACACCTTGTTTAATCAACGCTTTAACCTCTTTTCGAATCAAGTAATGCGATACCTCAAAGTAGGCAGTAAAGCCAATCAATTGAATGACCAGCAACACAAACAATACAGATGGCATAAGTTTTCGCACATGCAAATGTATAACTTTGGTGGAAATAATCTCAACCGATGCTGCACGAATTCACATCAGAAAAAACATTTCGCTATGCGACAAGTGGCGAATTAAGCACCGCCCATACCATTATTTATGTACTTCATGGCTATGGACAACTGTCTGAATTTTTCATTCGAAAATTCACCACTCTTGGGGAAGGTTTTTTCGTAGTCGCACCTGAAGGGATGCATCGATTTTACCTCAATGGCACTTCTGGTCGCGTTGGGGCTTCATGGATGACCAAGGAAGCACGTGAAACAGATATTGCAGACAATATCCATTGGCTCAACGAATTGGCTCAACGAATTAATCCTGACAACCATCCACGGAGAAAAATTATTCTTGGATTTTCGCAAGGTGGAGCGACAGCAGCCCGTTGGTATTACAACGGAAAAATTCATGCCCACCAACTTATCATGTGGGCCAGTGTCTTCCCGCCTGACTTGACAATTGAGGAGGAAGTAAAAATGAACGAAAGCAATGGAATTTTCGTTCTTGGGAGCGACGACCCTTATTTCCAAGAGAAAAAAGATGAAGAGGCCTTTCACCATTTTCAGCAACTCGGATTTACGACATTTTCGTTTGACGGGGGGCATGATCTCGATGAGAATACCTTATCGAAAATCCTTAAAGAGGAATAATACAATCTTATCACTGTTTATTTGGCATAATTTCTGATATTTGCGCCGAAATTTTATACGATGCGAGCGATACTTTTATTTGCGACACTTTTTACCCTTGGAACATCTGCTTTTGCGCAAGATGCGAAGTCACAAGGCATTCTAGACAAGCTTTCTGCAAAGATGAAAGCCCAAAAATCTTTCTACATTGAATTTTCTGCAAGCATTAAAAATGCGGACAACGGAACGAATGAAAGCGAAACGGGCAAAGGTTGGGTGAAAGGCGAAAAATTTTATGCTTCCTACGGTGAAAACACGATCATTTCCAACGGTATAAAAACTTGGACTGTCATCAAGGAAGAAAAAATGGTGTATGAAACTGACGCCAACGAAAAAGATGAAGAGTCGATGAATCCAAAGGAATTAATGACGATTTGGGAAACAGGTTTTAAAAATAAGTACGAGCGTGAAGACAAATTAAACAATGAAGCCGTTCATGTCATCAGCTTGTACCCTAAAAATCCAGGGAAAGTAGATTACCACACCATCACCTTGTACATTTCAAAAGCTACTAACGAATTGAAAAAGGCAGTAATGAAAACGAAAGATGGAACTACGATGACCTACACCATCACTAAATTTCAATCGAATCCAACAGTGGAAGATTCAAAATTCGTTTTCGACATCAAGAAGTATCCTGGCTATGAAGTTATTAAAGACTAATCCCAGATAGAATAAATCAAAAAAACCGATCAGCAATGACCGGTTTTTTTTATGTCTAGTAGTTTCTTAACTCCTTGATTGCCTCCATCAATCGCTCCTTAGGCAGGAATTGATTTTCCAATGGAACCGCAAACGGAACAGGTGTATCGAGCGATGCAATGCGTTTCACTGGTGCGTCGAGATCAGTGAAGCAATGCTCATTGATCAAAGCCACCAACTCACCTCCTATTCCACCAGTCATGCAATCTTCATGCAGTACGAGCACTTTTCCCGTCTTGCGTACAGCGGAGTAAATGGCCTCAGTATCCAAAGGCAACAAGGTTCTTAAATCTATAATTTCAGCGGAGATATTCAAGGCCTCTGTAGCTTCTGTTGCCCAATGAACGCCTAAACCATAGGTAATTATTGTCAATTCATTGCCTTCTGAAACTTTTCGCGCTTTCCCAATTTCAACGGTATAGTAATCGTCTGGAATTTCTTCTTTTAAACTTCGGTACAAGTATTTGTGTTCAAACACCATGACAGGATTTGGATCCTCGATGGCTGCATTCATCAATCCTTTTGCATCGTAAGGTGTTGAGGCATAAACGATTTTTAGTCCTGGTGTATGGAAGAACCAAGCTTCATTGCTTTGTGAATGGAACGGTCCAGCAGCCGTTCCTGCTCCTGTAGGCATTCGGACAACCACATCTGCGTTTTGTCCCCATCGCCAGTGCATCTTGGCCAAGTTATTCACGATTTGGTTGAAACCACAGGTCACGAAATCTGCAAATTGCATCTCTACAATCGCCTTCATTCCTGAAATGGATAAACCCAGTCCCGCGCCAACAATCGCCGACTCACAGATCGGTGTGTTGCGCACGCGACCTTTGCCGAACAGATCTACAAATCCTTCCGTAACCTTGAACGCACCGCCGTATTCGGCGATATCTTGTCCCATGATCACCAAGTCTGGGTATTTTTCCATCGACTGGCGCAATCCGTCTTGAATGGCATCAATGAAGCGTTTTTCTGTTTTATTTCCTACGGACTGGTGCACTACCTGATTGAAAGGCGCGTATAAATCTTCCATTTCTCGTTCCAAAGAAGCATCAATCATCGGTTCCGCATTGGCTTCGTCGAATCCATGTTGAATTTCCTCTTTCAATTCTGCTCGGTATTTTTCATCCACCTCATTGCTGAGCACACCGATCTCCTTCAAGAATAACTCAAAGTTAGCCACAGGATCTTGTTTCGACCATTCGTCTTGCAATCCTTCCGGATAGTATTTCGTTCCTGAGGCCTCCTCGTGACCGCGCATTCTGAAGGTCATTAACTCCAAAATATAGGGTTTCGGATTCGATCGAATGTCGTCATTGATTTTTCGAACCGTGCGAATGACATCTAGGATATTGTTACCATTTACCTGAACGGCTTCCATTCCATAACCGATTCCTTTGTCGATGAATTGTTTACAGCGAAATTGTTCCACCGAAGGAGTGGAAAGTCCCCAACAGTTGTTTTCAATCGCAAAAATCACAGGCAAATCCCAAACTGAAGCCACATTCAATGATTCGTGAAAATCACCTTCAGAGGCACCACCGTCTCCAGTGAATACAATCGTTGATTTTTTATTGTCCTTTAGTTTATTTGCGAGAGCAATGCCATCAGCAATGCCCAATTGAGGACCAAGGTGAGAAATCATCCCCACCAATTTATAGTCCTGTGTACCAAAGTGAAAAGAGCGATCTCTACCTTTTGTGAAACCCGACATTTTCCCTTGAAATTGCGCAAAGAGTCGGTTCATTGGAATGCCTCTTGTGGTAAACACCCCCAGATTTCTATGCATTGGGAGAATATATTCATCGGAATGCATGGCATAAGCGCAACCCACTGAAATTCCTTCTTGACCCCAGCCAGAAAACCATTTCGTGATTTTTCCTTGACGCAAAAGAATAAGCATCTTTTCTTCAATCATCCGCGGCTTTAAAATAGTCCGATAAATTGTCAGCAATTCTTGATCGTCAAATCCGTCTCTATTGAACTCAATATAGCGTTTGTCCAATGCGTCCATATGTCTAAAATGTTTCGGTAAAATTACTGCAAAATGTCCGAAGGGTTTTTCACTTTACAGCATTTTATCCACAAAAAAAGCCGTCCACAAGGAACGGCTTTCATTATTTCGTTTTGATTTGATTATACCAAACCTTGATCGATCATTGAATCGGCGACTTTCACAAATCCTGCGATGTTCGCACCTTTCACATAATCCACATATCCGTCTTCGTTTGTACCATACTTTACACATGCTTCATGGATAGACACCATAATTCCGTGTAGACGTTGGTCCACCTCTTCAGCGCTCCAAGATAAACGAAGTGAGTTTTGCGACATTTCAAGTCCTGATGTAGCTACACCACCTGCATTTGATGCTTTTCCTGGAGAGAATAGCACTTTTGCTGCTTGGAATGCTGCAATCGCTTCTGGTGTTGAAGGCATGTTTGCTCCTTCAGCCACACATTGAACACCATTTGCGATCAATGCTTTCGCTTCGTCACCGTTCAATTCATTTTGCGTAGCGCATGGCAATGCGATATCTGCTTTCACTTCCCATGGACGCTTCCCAGCAACAAATGTAGCCGAAGGGTAATGCTTCACGTATTCAGAGATACGACCGCGTTTCACATTTTTAAGTTCCATGACGAATGCCAACTTGTCCGCATCAATACCTGCAGCGTCGTAGATATATCCTTCAGAATCTGAAAGAGTTACCACCGTTGCTCCAAGTTGTGTTGCTTTCTCACATGCATATTGTGCCACGTTTCCTGAACCAGAAACAGCCACTATTTTACCGTTGAAAGAATCACCTTTCACCGCCAACATTTCTTTTGCGAAATAAACCGTTCCGTATCCTGTTGCTTCTGGACGGATCAAAGATCCACCCCAATTGCGTGCTTTACCTGTAAGAACACCCGTAAATTCGTTGCGTACTCTTTTGTATTGACCGAACATGTATCCGATTTCACGTCCACCAACACCGATATCCCCAGCAGGTACATCCGTGTCCGCACCAATATGACGGCAAAGTTCTGTCATGAATGATTGACAAAATTTCATTACTTCGTTGTCTGACTTTCCTTTTGGATCGAAATCAGAACCTCCTTTACCACCACCCATTGGCAATGTTGTTAGGGAGTTTTTGAAGATTTGTTCGAATCCTAAGAATTTAAGGATAGAAAGATTCACCGATGGGTGAAAACGCAAACCACCTTTGTATGGACCGATCGCTGAGTTAAACTCTACACGGTAACCACGATTTACCTGTACAACTCCGTTGTCGTCCAACCAAGGAACACGGAAAATGATTGTTCTTTCCGGCTCAACGATTCTGTCTAGAATCTTTGACGCTTTGTATTTTGGGTTCTCCTCAATCACTGGGATTACCGCCTCTGCTACCTCATGAACAGCTTGAAGAAATTCTGGTTCATGTCCGTTCTTAGCTCTCACGCGATCCATGAACGCATCGATCTCTGCTTGATATTTACTTGACATTTTCTAAAAAATTTTATTGGTCGGACAAATGTAATGAATATTTTAAGGAACTGATATCCGTCTGAAATTTGTTCAAAAATATCGATTCTCACCTAAACTTATTTTGTATTTAAACTATTGTATTACAGCTAATTAAATTCTAATTACGCTTAGATTTTTATTAAACGGCAACTTTATATAAATTTGTGCGTCTACTTGCTAGTTAAAACTGACTTAACATCATGAGAAAACTACTTTTTTCAACACTGCTATTGCTTTCCATTGGAGGCACAACAAATGCTCAAACACCTGTAACGCTTTGTCTTGGTGAGGACGCCACCGTTTGCGCGGGGACACCTGTCACTATTAACAACTGTAGCACTGGCGGAATTGGTGGAGCTGGAGCAGCGGGATTGTTCATGAACGCCCCGACAAACGTTTCCTTGAGTGACGATGTTTATTCTGGAGTAGTGAATATCGGATTTACATTTAACTTCTATAACAACAACTATACGCAATTGGTAATTGGTTCAAATGGATTGGTTTCTTTTGACTTGGCCAAAGCGAATGGATATTGTACATGGTCTTTGAGTGGAATTGGGGCTTTACCAAGTGCCACCTTTGCTGATGCAAAGAATTCAGCCATGGGATGTTACCAAGACCTTAACCCTGGTATTGGGGGACAAGTTTCCTATCAAACGATCGGAACCGCGCCCAACAGGAAATTCTTAGTTCTCTACCGAGAAGTGCCTACATTTTCATGTGCACAGTGTTCTTACCTTGCCATTGTATTGTACGAAACAACAAATGTTGTGGAATTCCATATTGGAAATAAGCCACCTTGTCCAAACTGGAACGGAGGTTTAGCCATTCAAGGAACAGAAAACTCAACAGGAACAGTCGCACACATCACGCCTGGAAGAAATAACACGGCATGGTCTGCAAATCAAGACGGTAAACGCTACACTCCAGGAGCGCCAGGTGTTTCGGGAGGATATACCATTACCACTGTTCCTTATTTGCTTGTTTACTCCGCAGGAACTGGAATGGGCTGGGCCAATACACTTGGTCAAACATTCCCCTACAACAATGGCGTTCTACCGGTACCCGTAGTTCCCGCTGGAACAACAGGTTATTTCTTAACCGGTTCTGCATGTGGAGCGAGTATTGGATCCATTACCCAAGATACCACATGGTTGACGCGCGTTTCTGCCACAGTAACCGCCACATCTACACCTGATATTTGTAGCTCAAGCATCGGTACGGTTACGGCTGTGCCAGGATTGGGCATGCAACCATTTACTTACACATGGCCAACCTTGGCTGCAAGTGGAGCAACTGTGACGGGAGTTCCAGCTGGAACCTATACTGTGAATGCAGTAGATGGAATGGGATGTACAGCCACAGCAAGTGTAACCGTTGGTGATACTCCAGCAACATTTAGCTCATCATCGACGTTGGTATCATGTCCTGGCGGATCGGATGGAACTGCAACAGCAACCATGACCCCACTTCTTGGTAACGTAACTTACCTTTGGGATGATCCATTGCAACAAACAACTCAAACAGCTACGGGACTAGCAGCAGGTACTTATAATTGTACGGTGACTTCTGATGTGGGATGTCAAGACATTACCACGGTTGTTGTATCTGAGATTCCAGGTATGCTTTCAGTTATCGCGTCACAAACCGATGCAACCTGTAATTCAGGAAATAACGGAACGGCTACGTTGACCATCACACAAGGAACTGCTCCTTATACGTATTCTTGGGATCAATCTGTTTCAACAACAAACACGGCAACAGACTTGGTTGCAGCGGATCATACCGTGACAATCACTGACGCACATGGATGTGTGATCACGCAGGTTATCACGATTGGTGAGCCACCAGCACTTGACATTCAATCGATCACTCCTTCGACGCAAATTTGTCCTGAGGCAGATATTCAATTGGACATCACTGCAATTGGAGGATCTTCGCCATACACCTTTACTTGGTCTGAGAACGGAACGCAAATTGGCACTGGTTCATCCATTACTGTTGACCCAGAATTTACAAATACACAATATTGTGTCGTACTGAGTGAAGCATGTGGATCACCAACAGATGACACCTGTACCTTGATTTACTTCCCTACTCCGATTGTTCCGAACATTACTCCAAACAAATTGGAAGACTGTACACCAGCGTTCTTCGAGTTCACAAACTCATCGTCTAACGGCGGAGAAATCGCAACGACTTTCTTCGAATTCACGGATGGAACAAGCATCATGGAACAAGGAGCTGACTCAACGAGCAACACCTTTGAAATTCCAAGCATGTATTCAGTGAACATGACCATCACCTCTATCTATGGGTGCGTGTACACGGGATCGTTCATAGACTTCATTGAAGTTCGCCCTTTGCCAGTAGCTGACTTTACCTTCTCTACGAACCCAGCGACATTCTTCGAAACAACCATTCAATTGCAAGACAGGTCTTCTGCCGATGTGATCGATTGGCAATGGTTAAGTCCAGGTTCAAGCCCTTCTTACAGCAACTCTGCCAATCCCGTATTCACTTATCCGGAAGGTGTTGTTGGGGTGTATCCTGTGACGCTAATAGTTACGACAGAATACGGTTGTTCCGATACAATAACGATCGACATGAATATCATTCAAGATGTGATTTTCTATGCGCCAAACACCTTTACACCGGATGGCGATGAACACAACCAATCTTGGGAGATCTTTGTTGCTGGTCTTGACATCTATGACTTTGAATTGTTCATCTACAACCGTTGGGGTGAAGTAATTTGGGAATCGCATGATGCAACGGCTAAATGGGATGGAACTTATGGTGGAAACATCGTTCCTCAAGGAACATACACCTGGATTGCACGTGGAAAAGATACCGTAAATGACAATAAATTTACGTTCAACGGATGCATCAATGTCTTGAAGTAAATTACCGATAAACGAATTCAAAGAGGAGGCCAATGGTCTCCTCTTTTTTATTTGGTCAAACCATAGAAAAACACCATTTTTGTATCCTAACAAACTAACCATGAAAAAGACACTCCTCATTTTACTTACCCTTTCAACTGGCTTCATTTTCACGGCATGCGATGTATTGAACGAAGCGGCATCTTTAGTCAATGCAACGACAACGACAACACCAACGAAACCATCATTGACCAATGATGAAGTAATTTCCGGATTAAAAGAAGCGTTGAATGTTGGTATTAAAAACTCGGTAAGTTTAACTTCAGTTACGGATGGTTTTCTGAAAAATGCATCCATCCGCCTCCCCTTCCCTCCTGACGCCGCCAAAGTAAAACAAAAAGCGCTTGATCTTGGATTGACAGGCCAAGTGGAGAAGTTTGAAACAACATTGAACAGAGCAGCAGAAGAAGCTACAAAAGAAGCGCTACCTATTTTTGCAGATGCCATTAAAAACATGAGTATTTCTGATGGTTTTGCGATTTTAAATGGTGGAGACGGTTCTGCGACAAAGTTCTTGCGTGACAATACGACACAAAAATTGGTGGATGCTTTTGCGCCAAAAGTTCAAGCAGCCATAGCTACAGTGAAATTGACGGAGTACTGGGAGCCACTAATCACCAAATACAATGCGGCAATGACCATTTCCGGCGGTCAGAAGTTAAATCCTGATTTGAACAAGTACGTGACTGAAAAAGCAATTGAAGGATTATTTTACATGGTGGCTATCGAAGAAAATAAAATCCGTAAAGATCCTTTAGCACGCGTTTCTGATATTTTGCAAAAGGTATTTGGCAGTCTTACACAGCATTAATTCCCCTTTCCCTTCCTATGAAATATCCCGCCACAGAACTTGTACTGGACGCTAAAGGTCAGGTTTACCATTTAGGGATTTCACCCGAAGTACTTGCTGAAACAGTTATCCTTGTAGGCGATCAAGATCGCGTAAATATGGTGTCGGATTTATTTGACACGGTTGAACACCGCTCACGACATCGGGAATTTGTTTGCCACACGGGCATGTACAAGGGAAAACGAATTTCGGCCATTTCAACAGGTATAGGTACAGACAACATTGATATTACCATCAATGAGTTGGATGCCTTGGCCAACATTGATTTAATTGAAAGAAAGGACTTCACTGCGTTCAAAAAACTCACACTGATTCGCATTGGAACTTGTGGAATATTGCAACCAGATGTGCCTGTACATTCATACATCCTTAGTTCACACGCCTTCGGATTGGACAATGTTGCCCACTTTTATGAAGTACCACAAAGCGAAGTAGAACAATCACTGAAGGAAGCCATTTCATCACAACTAACACTTCCCGAAGCTATTCAACCTTATTTGATCAGTGCTTCTCAAGAATTGAATGAGCGATTGCGTTCTGATCTAACATTTGATGGGGTTACGGTGTCCAGTAGTGGCTTTTATGGACCTCAAGGTAGACAATTGCGCTTGAAGGCAAAAACGGCGCTCCTGAACGAGCAATTGACAGCTGTCAAATTGGAAGGATTAAAAGTCATGAATTTCGAAATGGAAAGTTCGGCTTTGTTTGCGTTGGGACGCTCGCTTGGACATCAATGCACCACCATTTGTTTGGGCATCGGAAATCGTCCGAAACTTGAATTTTCCACAGGATATACGGAAGAAATGACAGCGTTGATTCGCTATGTCTTGGACCGGATTTAATTGGAAACTGGCCTGTAAATGGTGTACTTTCCCGTTGTGATTGTACTGAATTTAAACCTGCTCGTCCCTACCTTCCTGCCTGTATATCCCGTATTTTGATGTATGAGTACGATTTCATCTGCGTTCATTACTTCAAAGACGATGGCTGTATGGTGTGGGAACATTTCTGTTGATTTCACCCCATTGTTTTCGGAAACTGTTTTGAGTTTTTCAAATTGGATGATGTCACCCGGCATGATGCACTCTCCTTTTTTCAAGGCCCTTCCAAACGTATACATTCCATCCCATTTGGCCTCTGTTTCATCGAGCACATACTTGGCCAAATCCCAGCACTCACCACGATCGACCTTTTTTCCAATTTTCTTTCCAGCCAAATCAATGATTTGACGATTCAGCGCTGAAATAGAATCACATTGCGCAATGACGTTAGATGACACTAAAAATAAACAAGCGAGAAAAATATTTTTCATGGGCAGAAAACGAATGAAGCAGCTATTGTTACACAGTAGCAGCCGAAAGAATGCGTTTCACCTTGTTCACATCAACTTTTAAAATGGATTCCGAAAAAAGTGATTCCTCATCCAACTGAAATTTAACCGTGCCCGAAAAATGAATCGCATCTGGATGCAATTCCTCCACCAAACGTCCGATGTTTGACGCATTTACTCCCCCACCTGTCATGATTTCAATGCGACCCGCTGCGTATTTAATCATTTCATTTAAAATAGGATAACCGATCTCTACATTGCGCGCTAGGCCAGATGACAAGATCCGACTTACCCCATGTTTAATTAGGATATCCATAGCTCTCTTCCACTCTACGCAATCGTCAAATGCGCGGTGAAAGGTCACTTCAAGACTCCCTGACTTTTTCATGATTTCCTCCAGGATGGGCTCATCGATGGAACCACTTTCATTCAATACGCCAATCACGATTCCTGCCGCTCCCATGTTCTTACAGTTGACCACTTCACGGATAATCAATTCGAGTTCATCTGAATTGTAGGTGAATCCCCCCGGTCGAGGACGAATAAGCACATGCGTTGGAATACCATAGGCAATCGCATAATCTATCATGGAGAATGAAGGTGTTAGTCCACCTTGCTCGAGGTTTTGACATAACTCGATGCGGTCAAAATTCAATTCCTTGGCTAACTGAATGGCTTCAATTGAAGCGGCGCACAATTCAAATTTCATTACTTAGAAAATAGCATGAGTTCATCTAAAAAGGTCCATTGTACATGACCTTCACCCGGCATCCCCTCTGGGATTGCGTCAAATGTCACGATTTTAAACCGCACATAACGGCACTTTTTCTGAATGCGAAAAGCAAATGGTAAATGTCTTCCACTTCCTTGGGCTTTTTCAATATTGGCATCGGGGAGAAACGACCATTTTTTTCCATTCGTTGATACCGAAATCCGAACAAAATTGGGCAAATGAATCCACGATCCAATGTCCTCCAAGAAGTTCAACTCCGCGCGGTCAATGTTGGATTTCTTACCGAGGTCAACAGTGAATTCTATTTCCTGATCATCGAAACCTACCCATTCATTTCCTTTCCACGGTTTTGCTCCGATAATCCCATCCACCAAAGTAAGATTCCCACCCGTGTTGTAGCGTTCATCGGGCACCGTCACGTATTCCACATTTAAACCTATCGCGGGATGAATCGTCATTTTAAATTCAGACGGCGTCGGCATGAATTCGGATTTCACGTCAAAGCGATAAGTCACCACGGAATCAAGCGCTCTTTTAAAGTGCAGGTTATTGTTACCCACTAAAAAATCCGGGTATTTAGGCGCAATATTCGTTTTGTCGAAGCGCACGGTCAATGACAATTGATCACTGGTATCGGCCGCAGAAAACACTACACCCAATCCTTCCTCCTTGCGCGAAATTTTCATTTCAGGATAAAACATGGCCCTAGAATAATTCACCTTGAATCGATCAAGATAGTTCAGCTGGTGTTTGATTAAAACAGAACGAAATACCTCAAAAGCAGGTGGCTCAACACACCATAGTGCTTGCGACAAAGCCAAGGCGCGAGGATAAACCATATATTCCAATTGCTTCATATCTGGGATATATTCCGTCCACAAATTGGCTTGTCCACCCAAAACATGTGTTGCCTCCGCTGCGGAAAGACTTTTAGGTATTGGACTAAATTGATACACCTTTTCTATCGGTGTAAATCCACCAATCGCAAGCGGTTCTGTAGAATTTTTACTTTGATAATGGTCAAAATAGCAATGCGAACCCGGGGACATCACCACATCGTGTCCTTGTTTTGCGGCATCTACACCCCCATCGAAACCTCGCCAAGACATTACTGTAGCATTTGGGCTCAGTCCGCCTTCTAATATCTCATCCCAACCAATGAGCTTTCGTCCTTTTGATGTCAAATACACATCCATCTGCGTAATAAACCAGCTCTGCAATTCATGTTCGTCTTTCAATCCATTTTCACGAATAACGGCTTGACATTTCGCACACTTTTTCCAGCGTGTTTTTGGCGCTTCATCTCCACCAATATGGATGTATTCCGAAGGGAAAAGCACCATGACCTCATCCAAAACATTCTTCAAAAATTCAATGCTCGATTCATGCGCACAAAAGATGTCATCAAAAACACCCCATAATCCTTCAACTCCTTGATGCTTTCCCGTGCAAGATAGTTCAGGATATGCGGCCAATGCAGCGCGCGCATGTCCTGGCATTTCAATTTCAGGAATCACCGTGATGTAGCGATAGGCGGCGTACTGTACAATCTCTTTGATTTGCTCTTGCGTGTAATATCCACCGTAGCGTTCCACCGTATAGGTTCGTGGAGTTGTTGAATAATGGGCATTTACCGTACTGTCTCGCCATGCACCCACCTCCGTCAGTTTTGGATATTTTTTAATTTCAATACGCCAACCTTGGTCATCCGTGAGGTGCCAATGAAACTTGTTGAATTTGTACATGGCCATGAGGTCGATGTAGCGCTTGACCTCCTCTACCGTGAAAAAATGCCGCGAAACATCCAAATGTAATCCTCGCCACGAAAACTTCGGATAATCCTTTAAAAAGCACTTCGCAATGCTGTATTCATTGGCATTGCCTTGTATTAACTGAAACAGCGAATTGACGGCATAAAAACAACTCGCATCCGAGCTATAGGTGATGATGATGTTTTCGTTGATATTGATGGAATAATAATCCGTGGGAACATTTGCCACTTTTTTGAAGACCAGCTGTTTGGTACTTGGCGTCACGATCACACGGATTCCAAATGTTTGTGTGAGACGATTCGCTGCGTAATCTACAATTCCCGAAGGTACATTGTCTCCATTGATCGCAATTTCTTCCCCTAAATAAAAAAGTCCATCTGCCTTCACATAAGTCACTGGCGCTGGAATCACCGGACACTGAGAAAATCCATTGAAAACAAAGATTAAAACGCCAGTTACATGTGCAAAAAAATGCATTTTAGTCCCTTTCATACTGCTCATTTACATATTGCGGCGATACTGACCACCCACCTCAAACAACGCGTTGGTTATTTGGCCTAATGAAGCGAACTTACAGGTTTCCATCAATTCTTCAAACATATTGCGGTTGTTGATGGCTGCGTCTTGAATCTGTGCAATTCCTTGTTCTGCCTTGTCCGCATTTGCTTCATGTAAATTTGTAAGCATGGAGATTTGGTATTCCTTTTCCTCCTCTGTAGCGCGTATCACTTCTTTTGGTAAAACGGTTGGCGACCCTTTCGAGCTGAGGAACGTATTTACCCCAATGATCGGAAACTCCCCTGTATGTTTTAACATCTCATAATAGAGCGACTCCTCTTGAATTTTGGAGCGTTGGTACATGGTTTCCATGGCACCGAGCACACCACCTCGTTCGGTAATGCGATCAAATTCAGTCAAAACAGCTTCTTCAACGAGATCTGTCAATTCTTCAATGATGAAGGAACCTTGTAATGGATTTTCATTTTTCGCCAATCCAAGTTCACGGTTAATGATCAACTGAATAGCCATGGCACGACGCACAGATTCTTCCGTAGGCGTTGTAATGGCTTCGTCATACGCATTGGTATGCAAGGAATTGCAATTGTCGTAAATCGCATACAAGGCCTGTAAAGTGGTTCGGATATCATTAAAATCAATCTCTTGAGCGTGTAAGGAACGACCAGATGTTTGAATGTGGTATTTGAGCATTTGAGCACGTGAATTCGCACTGTACTTGCGCGCTAGCGCTTTAGCCCATACACGTCGTGCAACTCGACCAATCACCGCATATTCCGGATCAATTCCATTCGAAAAGAAGAACGATAAATTCGGTCCGAAGTCATTGATGCTCATTCCGCGGCTCAAATAGTATTCTACATACGTGAATCCATTTGCCAGGGTAAATGCCAGCTGTGTAATTGGATTTGCGCCTGCCTCCGCGATATGGTAGCCAGAGATGGACACCGAGTAGAAATTGCGCACCCCTTTGTCAATAAAGTATTGTTGCACATCCCCCATGAGACGAAGGGCAAATTCAGTCGAGAAAATACAGGTGTTTTGTGCTTGATCTTCTTTTAGAATGTCCGCTTGAACCGTTCCACGTACTTGTGTAAGTGTCTCCGCTTTAATTTTTTGATAGACCTCAGCAGGCAATACTTGATCACCCGTAACTCCGAGTAACATTAAGCCCAATCCATCATTCCCTTCCGGAAGTTCACCTTGATAACTTGGACGATCGGTTCCTTTTGTGCGATAGATTTGCGCGATTTTCGCTTCAACCTCTTTCTCTAAATTGTTCGCCTTGATGTATTTTTCACAGTTCTGATCAATGGCGGCATTCATAAAAAAGCCAAGCAACATTGGCGCAGGACCATTGATTGTCATGGACACAGAGGTCATTGGATGACATAAATCAAAGCCCGAATACAATTTTTTCGCGTCATCTAAACAACAGATAGACACCCCTGAATTTCCAATTTTACCGTAAATGTCCGGACGAAGATCAGGATCATTTCCATAAAGGGTAACCGAGTCAAATGCCGTAGACAAACGCTTTGCAGGCATTCCTAGGGAAACATAATGGAAGCGTTTGTTTGTCCGTTCAGGACCGCCTTCACCTGCAAACATCCGTGTTGGATCTTCCCCTTCGCGTTTGAATGGAAACAAGCCAGCGGTATAAGGGAATTCTCCAGGTACATTTTCTTGCAAAGACCAACGCAGAATATCTCCCCAACTGGAATAACGCGGTGTCGCCACCTTAGGAATTTGCAGATGAGAAAGAGATTCGGAGTGCGTTTGAATGGACAAAACTTTGTCGCGTACCTTGAAATTAAATTCAGGATCCTTGTACAATTTCTTCTTCGCTTCCCATTTATCCAAGATCTCCCAGTTTTTTGGGTCGAAATTTAACTTCTCTTTTTCAAATGCCTCATGTAGCCCCTTCACCAAACGGTCTTTGTCCTCCATAGAGGACCCTGAAATGGTTTGGATACTGGTCTGTAAACCATGTAGTCGCTCTGCAACCAGCACTTGTTGATTCACCCAAGCATCGTAAGAACGGTTGTTTTCAGAGATCTCTGACAAATAGCGCGTGCGCTCTGGTGGAATCACATAGATCTTCTCCGACATTTCACGCGTAATGGCGAAGGTAGAATTCAACGGCGCCTGTGTTTTCTCTACTACCTTGTCCATGATCACCTTATACAGTGAGTTCATTCCTGGGTCGTTGAACTGTGAAGCAATTGTCCCATATACGGGCATAGCATCCACATCACTCTCCCATAGGTTATGGTTGCGTTGGTATTGTTTGCGCACATCGCGAAGGGCATCTAAAGCACCGCGTTTATCGAATTTATTTAAGGCAATCACATCAGCAAAATCGAGCATGTCAATTTTTTCCAATTGCGTTGCCGCACCGTATTCCGGTGTCATCACATACAGAGACACATCCGAATGATCAAGAATCTCGGTGTCCGACTGACCAATCCCTGAAGTTTCAAGGATAATTAGATCGTAATTTGCCGCTTTGAGAATGGTAATGGCTTCCGCTACATGTTTCGACAAGGCAAGGTTGGATTGGCGCGTAGCCAAAGAGCGCATGTAAACCCGTTCACTGCGAATGGAGTTCATGCGAATTCTATCCCCCAGCAAGGCCCCACCAGTTTTACGTTTTGAAGGATCCACCGAAACCACTGCGATTTGCTTGTCCGCAAAGTCAATCAAGAATCGGCGCACCAATTCATCCACCAATGAAGACTTACCTGCTCCACCTGTTCCTGTAATTCCAAGCACCGGCACATGGTTCTTTGCGGCCATTTCCCGAACATGGTTCAATACCTCAACAGACTGCTCTGGATAATTTTCCGCGGCAGAGATCATGTGTGCAATCGCAGGTACAAATTTATCTGCAATGCCATCCGTGTTTTTTACATCTTGACCGACAGGGAAATCACAGCTTTGAACCAGGTCATTGATCATTCCTTGCAATCCCATCGTACGCCCATCATCTGGGTGGTACAAGCGTGTAATGCCATACGCATGTAATTCTTCAATTTCCGAAGGAAGAATGGTACCACCCCCACCACCAAAAATCTTGATGTGTGGCGCGCCTTTCTCCTTTAAGAGATCATGCATGTATTTGAAATACTCCATGTGCCCCCCTTGATAGGAAGTCATCGCTATGGCTTGCACATCTTCTTGAATCGCACAGTTTACTACTTCTTCAACAGAGCGGTCGTGTCCGAGATGGATCACTTCACATCCTGTCGACTGAATGATTCGGCGCATGATATTGATTGCCGCATCGTGTCCGTCGAACAAAGAGGCCGCAGTAACGATGCGTATTTTATAATGTGGTTTATACTGTTCCACTTTTTCCATAACGATTGAGGTATTTACATACAGGTTCAAAAGTACAAAACGAAGCCGAAACAGAGGGATGAAACCCCTAAAAACTGAACGCTATTTTGGTGATTTCAGAAACCGACTTTTCAAAAATTGACCTGTCACTATGTAGAAACACGTAGATGCCCGTAGTGCGTTGCGCTGATTTTGGTCCGGTCCGAGGGTGATTTCCTTCGATACCCTGAGAAAGATGCGGAACATTGCTCTATAAAACAAATAAACACACACACCATGAACGCACTTAACATTAAAGCAACAGCATTGACACCAGCAGTAAACTGCAATCCTTCCACTGGAGTAATTGAAATCACCGGACGCTCTTTGGGAGTAAATCCCACAGAATTTTGGTCAGAAATCCAAACTTGGTTATTGCAATACTTGGATGCGCCAGTTGATCAAACAATCATCAACTTAGAGTTTGACTACTTGAACACCTTGAGTGTAAAACAGCTCTTCACTTTTTTAAAGATCAGCCAATTTTTACAACTCAAGGGGCACAAGGTGCAGATCAATTGGATCTACGAAAAATACGACGAGGATATTTTGGAATTGGGGTACGACATTCAAAATCTATTGACTGTTCCCATGCAATTCAAAACGCAGTTGACCTCTTTTTACGGCGCTGCTTAATTCATTCCACCGTATTCGGGCTTACTCATTTGTGTTTAGCCCGCAACTTGGACGAATTTTCCACCGGTCATCTTAAACTTCAAGTTTCCGAAACGGATGACCTTTCCCTCTCCCATGGTAGCGATGTTTGTTAAATCCTCCTCCATGGTATGAATCGACCCACCAGTCGCATAGGCAAGATCGAGATAGAGCGTATTCATCCGGTCTTCGACCCCACACACAATGATGTGCACAGGGATTTTTTGACTCTTTAAAAACTCCAACAGGTGCATGTCACACGGATTTTCCCAGTTGTCGGCAATGAGTACAACATTGCCCTTGTTCTCCGGGTACTTCTTAATGGCATAGCAGATGGCCTCAAGGTCATTTTCAGAATGTTGACCTTTTTGCATGGCTTCAAATGCCGTTTCAATGACTTTAGTTGAATTGCTTGATTCAATGCTCCAAATCCCCGTTTCATCCAACTTGGACAATTGATTTGTACTCATATCGTAATCGTCATTAAAAAAGACAATCTGCTTGAATGTTTTCAGCTTTTGATTGCTTTTGATCCAAAACAACAATTGCGCAGTATACGGCGACATACTGCCTGTGACATCGCATACCACCAGCATATCTTTCCATGTTTTGTTGCGATCAAACACCTTCAATAAAGTAGAATCTGTTGGAGCCACTTTTCCATCAATGACATCCGTGATTAACTTATTCTCGTCTTGATACGTGGGCATTGGGCGGTAATAAATGACAAATCCGTGAAAATACCCCTGAATGTTACCTGTCCGTTCAACCCCCGTTTGTTTCACAATTTGCCATTTAATCATCGGATTATTAAACGCTGATGGGAGGTGCATGTACAACTCAAGCACACGTTTTCTATTCAATTCTGTGAAATTTTCGCCTACGGGGTAGTCGCTGTACACCAAATCGACACCAATAAGCGTTTGACCATCCAATTTTTCAAGTTCCGACAAGGTTAAAATGGAATAGTCACCGGGGGCCATTTTCAATTTTAAATGTGAAAATGTTGATTTATCGGGTGTGTATTTATCGACAACCACGGTATCCTTGAAGCGAATAATCTCTTTTATATTCACTTGTGCTGCGGCATATCCTTTCACCAAAAGAATGATTGCCAATATGTTCATTGCCTTTTTCATCATTCGCTTAACCGCAGTTCAATGAAAAAGTAACAGAAGAAAAAAACAAGAAAGACTTCGTTGACTTAAAAACGAAGAATCAATTTTAGGTTAAATCGGCGCTGCGTGAGGTAATTGGGGATCGAATAAAACTTTCCTTCCACATCTTGAATCCATTGTTTTGATAGGACATTGTTGATCCCCAATAAATTGAACACCTCAAATGAGATGATGGCATCTGTAAACGTTTTTCGGAAGAATGTTTCCTTCTTTTTTTCATAGAGTAAATCGTACGACATACCAATATCGACACGAAAATAGGACTTCATGCGGAGGGTATCTTTGTAGCGATTAAAATCTGGCGGACCATAAGGCAATCGCGAGCCATATTGCAAGCCCATCTGCACAGTAAAACGTTCAAATCCTGGCATTTGATCTTGCACCAAGGCGCCAAAAGTCAACCATTGATCGGTTGGTTTCGGAATAAATCCAGGATAAATGGTAGCACTATCGGCCACGACTTGATCCGTGCTGTAGCCAAAAATTATTTTTTCTCCTGCGGCATTGTAGTATTCTTTGTAGGAGTCATTGCGAAGGTCCTCCATCGTATGCATCAATCCCATTTTAAAATACGATTCAATGCCTTCTACAAACTGTCCATGGATATTCATGTCAATACCATACGCATAGGCAACCGCATCATTCGTGGCATAGTAGCGGGTACGGACATTGTCAATTTCGTAGGGGTTGACATCCCAGATGTATTTGTAATAGGCCTCCGCGGTAAACTTAAATGGCACTTCCCTGCCCCACATATTAAAGTACACATCCGTTCCTGTCACGAAATGAAACGACTTTTGGGCTTTGACATCGAGGTTTAAAGCACCATTAAATGTTCTAAATTCTCGGTAAAAAGGCGGTTGATAATACAAGCCCGTTGCCAATCGAAAGCTAATGTTTCTGCGGGCTACCTTTCCATTGTTCACCATGTAAATTCGCGGGAAGTAAGTCAATGCCATTCGGGGTGTTACATATCCTTCATGATTGGCTGTCGTGTACCCTGCACGTGTTCCAAAGCTAAAACTCAAGCGCGCGGTAGATTCTTTAATGGTGTCCATGTAAATGGTCGTTGACTTCACGCCATTCACTTTCCGGGTTTTCTCCACGCTTACCACATGGTTTTTCTTCGTTTTAGACCATTGCGCATTCAATTGCGCAAAACCCGTAAAACGTTCAGCACGCAATTGCAGATTACTTTTAATGGTTTCGTACAATTCCACGACATTCGGACTGCCTTGCGGCACACTGTAACCAGCGGAATCAATCATTTTCCATTCGCTCAGCACATCTGTAAATTCATCGTGTTGATAATTCAGTCCCCAAAGTGCGGTGACTCGGCTGTAGCGCAAGGAATCTTCTGCTTTAAATCCATTTTTAAATTCATGACTCCCGTTGTGGTAAATGTTGATGATTGTGGCGTTCAGCTTATTTCTCGCGTGATTTAAGAAGGTCCCGACGCCTAAAACCGCAATAGAGTCGCCGTATTGTTCCTTTGACGGGTCCGTTTCCAATTGATTGATGTAATATTGGCCTTGAATGTCGAAATATTCGCGTTCAACTGTATTAAATACGGTTGCATAAAGGTCAAGTTTCGTCTTTTTGGTGGGTTGCCATTTCAAGGCGGTTCCGCCCATCATCGTTTGAAAGCGCGTATCCTCCTTTCCATCAAAATAAATCATGAAAGAATAGGCCTCATTGGCGGTACCGAAATCTGTGCGTTGACTTTGCGGAGTAAAGCGGTAATTGTTGCTTGAAAAGTGCCCGATGACGCTCCAGGTCAACTTATCCGTAATCTTATAGTCGGACAAAAACTGTGCATCCCAAAAAACGGGATTGTACGATCCTTTGGTAGGAAGTGAATTTAAAAGATATCCATTCGAGCGATAGCGCGCGCCGAGGAGATAACTGAAGCGACTGTTTACAGCTTGTTCCGTGTGCATTTCAACCCCAAGAAGCGAAGCCATTACAGATCCAGCAAAAGGTTTCGGCTTTTTGTATTCAATATCAAGCACCGAACTCATTTTATCGCCATACTGCGCATCAAAGCCCCCTGCTGAAAACTTCACCGAACCAACAAGAGCAGAATTGATAAAACTCATTCCTTCTTGCTGTCCACTGCGCGTGAGAAAAGGCCTATAAATATTGAACCCATTGACATAGACTAAGTTTTCATCATAACTTCCTCCGCGTACATTGTAATTTGTTGTCAGCTCGTTGTTCGAGGTGGCCGCCGTTGTATAGGTTAGAAACCGCTCGTAATTTCCTAAGGGAATATTTTGGACATCCGTGATTTTTAGTGTTGGCAATTCAAATGGATCTTGCCGAATTTCATGGACGGAAACCCCTACTTCTTGCTGGAAATTAAACCGAATATCTGGCGCATTCACCGAGCTACTGGACACCACAAACGTTCGGCTTTCCTCCAAATCTGATGACCTGAAACTAACTGAAACCGTATCGCCAAGGGCCACATTTAGGAAATATGCGCCAAGAGAATCCGTATAGGTAAGCTTTGTGGATGCCTGCTCACAAAACACCTTCACGTTTTCGACGGGCTTGCCCTTTTTGTCTAAACAAAATCCCTTTACGACTGCTTCTTGCGCCAAAGCGTTTAGCGCGATGCAGAAGAAAAGAAATGTGACAATTTTGCTCATGGGCCGATCTAAAACGAGGAATTCCTTTGATTATTTCATGAACGAAGAACAACAAAATCTGGATCAAAAGGATCAATCGCCGAATAAACGCGCTGAATGAATCCGTCCAAATCGCCATCAGCTGCCAATGAGAACATACTGACGGTGCGCTCCTGCATGGTGTTTTTCGGGATTATTCGCTCATGAATTTGCTCTATAGCACGCAGTGCGGTATCGTGTCTTTGTTTTACCGTCTTCGTGATTTTATCCTTTATTTGCTGAATGGTTTTTTCCAAGCGAACGCCCTCCGCTTCGGCGTAACCAGAAAGTCCCTCATCGCAAGCAAGCACATGGGCAGTGATACTTGCGCGTAGTTGCTCAAGGTGGGTATCTATCTGTGTGAAGTTTACCTCATCCGAAGCTTCCGAAGCCAAATACTGCTCTTTTAAACGATGCACATCCTGGAACATATCCTCCAAGGAAACACCATACTTGTCCATCTTTTTCGATGTGGACGCGTCTATCATTAACAGAGAGGAACGTACCTGAATTAAAGGATAAGGAACCGAGGCTTCGTCGAATACTTCTTTTAGTTGTAGCCAGTATGAAATTTCTCCTGCACCACCTACGTAACAGAGGTTAGGAAGCAAAAGTTCTTGATAAACAGGTCGAAGAATGACATTCGGTGAAAATCGTTCTGGATGCAACTTGGCTTCTTCAATCAACTCATTCAAGGCACGTTTTCCTATCCCTTCAATAAAAAAACCATCCTCAATTTTTATGATTCTTTCTCGCGCATTGTCTGTCAAATAAAACAAATTGACTTCACGCGGAGTAGCTTGGGTTTTCCATCCTTCATGGATCAAGCGTTCGTTTGTATGGACAACTGACTTGTAGGAAAACTCTTCCGTAAGTTCTTTTTCAATGGTGGAAAAAAACTGATTTTTTAAAGAGGCATGATCACCGTCAACACACAATAAACCATACCCCGAAAAAAGCTCATGAATCATCGAAAACGTAGCTTCCGTCAAATTCGAACCCGTATATGCAGATAGAAAAGCATCTATTTGAGCGGTATCTACGCGACTAAACGACGTGCGAATTTCTTCTTTCAGCGCTTCGAGGCCTTCTGTTTCAAAGCGTCCAACTGCACCTGATTGGGTCGTTTCCCATGTCAAATCGCGACCAAACAACTCAACAGTTGAAATTTCTTCGAAGTCATGATCTTCCGTTGCCATCCAAAAAACTGGAACAAACTGCTGATTTGGGTATTCCTTCTTCAACTCCTCACTCAGTCGGATGACATGAAGAATTTTGTAAATCATGAAAACAGGTCCAGTGAAGACATTCAATTGGTGTCCTGTCGTAATTGTAAAACAATTGGACTGACCAATACTTTCGATATTTGACTGGACAGCAGGCGATTGTTTTTTATCGGAATATGCGGCCTCCCAATATGCTTTTAGCACCGCGCGTTCGTGTGGACCGAAAGATTTTTCTTTTCGTTCGATTTGTTGTGCAAAATGTTCAAGGGAAAAGGAGTGCTGTATAAAGGGAAGCACTTTTTCCTGATCCGTCGCGAGCACGAGCTGCTGTTCCGTAAAATAACCGGTATGCGATCGTGGGATTTTGAACTTTTGCATGTACAAATGTAATCAACTCAAACATGACTTCATTCGAATGATTGCGCTTATCTTTGTCAAAAAAAAAGGATATGGAAGCGATAATACGCACAAGTAAGGGAGAAATGAAGGTATCCCTCTACACGGAAGATGCACCAAACACGGTAGCAAACTTTGTTAAATTGGCAAAAGAAGGATACTATGATGGATTGAAATTCCACCGAGTGATTCCAAATTTTGTCATTCAAGGAGGGTGTCCAAATAGCCGAGATGGCGCCAAAGGAATGCCAGGAACGGGTGGTCCAGGATATTCAATTGACTGCGAGGTAAGCGGGGGAAATCAGCACCACGATCGCGGAGTATTGTCCATGGCACACGCTGGAAGAAATACGGGTGGGTCTCAATTTTTCGTTTGTCATTCGCGCACCAACACAGCACATTTGGACGGAAACCATACTTGCTTCGGAAAAGTAGTAGAAGGTGTTGATATCGTTGACGACATTCGTGAAAACGACAGCATCGATTCAATAGAAATTATTGATTAAAAAAGCAAAAAAAAGTCCAGTTAACGCTGGACTTTTCTCTTTTCTTATTTTGCCATTTTCTTGGCCATTTTCACATATTTGGCATGCGCTTCTTTTAAATCTGGACAATTCTCAGCGATCGCAGCTCCAAATTCCGTAGCAACAGGATTAACGCCTTTCTTCTCCGCCATTTCAAGCGCACAAACTGCATAGTTCGCATCCGTCATGTCGATATTCAATGCTTTAAGCTCTTCATTTTCAACATTTTTCTTCTGCATACAATCGCACATCTCCAGCGCTGATTGCTTGTAATCTTCCGTGCTTGGTCCACATGATGTTACTAAAGCCACAAGGGCTAACACGGTAAAAAATCCACTTTTCATCTTTACTATTTTTTGATAAAAATAGATAAGAATGGAGAATTAACCGGCAGGAATTAAGAAAAGGAAGGAAAAAAGATAAATTGAAGGTTAATATTTTGGGAGCTCCTGCGTAATTGGAATAGTTTTTAACAATCGGGAAAATTGCTTAAAAATTTGAAATTCATATATTACATTTGTTCAGCATGAGTGATTTCGTTGTTTCCGCTAGAAAATATAGGCCCCAAACCTTTGACACAGTCGTTGGTCAACGGTCTATTACCTCTACGCTGAAAAATGCCATTAAAACAGATCATTTAGCCCAAGCATTTCTCTTTTGTGGATCGCGTGGTGTAGGGAAAACAACCTCTGCGCGTATTCTTGCTAAGACAATCAACTGTTTTAACCGAACAGAAAATATTGAAGCGTGTGATGTATGTGATTCATGCATTTCGTTCAATACAGGAAATTCATTGAATGTCTATGAATTGGATGCCGCCTCCAACAACTCGGTAGATGACATTCGAAATCTGGTTGATCAAGTGCGTGTCCCACCTCAACTTGGAAATTACAAGGTGTACATCATTGATGAGGTTCACATGCTCTCCAATGCTGCCTTCAATGCCTTTCTAAAGACCTTGGAGGAGCCGCCAAAGCATGCGATTTTCATCTTAGCTACCACCGAAAAGCATAAAATTATCCCAACGATTTTATCGCGTTGTCAGATATTTGATTTCAATCGCATTCGCGTGAAAGATATTGCCGACCATTTGGCAGGCATTGCTGTAAAAGAAAGTATTACAATTGACTCTGAGTCCTTGCACCTCATCGCTCAAAAGGCCGATGGCGCCTTGCGGGATGCGCTGTCTATGTTCGACCAAATCGTCACCTTCACCGGAACGACAATCACCTACAAAAGTGTATTGGACAATTTAAATGTCCTGGACTACGATTATTATTTTCGAATTGTTGAAAGTGCCGAAAAGGAAGACATCCCTGCCGCTTTGTTGCTCTTGAATGATATCATTGACAAAGGGTTTGACATCCACAATTTTTTAGGCGGACTTGCCGAGCACTACCGCAACTTATTGGTGTGTAAAGATGTGCGTGTTGCGGCATTGCTCGAAGTAGGAGAAGCCGTTGAGCAGCGCTACATCGATCAAGCAAAGTTATTGGACAGTGGATTGATTATTCGCGCTTTAGGTGTTTTAAGTAAGGCAGATGTGGAGTATAAGTCTGCGAAAAATCAGCGTCTGTTGGTTGAGATGGCGCTCATGCAGCTCTGTTCCATTAAGCAGGAGCAGGAAAAAAAAAACGCCTAACTGACCCAGTTGCCATCATTCCGTTCCCGAATCAAAATCTTCGCGACAAAGTTCCTCAAACGCCAAAACCAATGGCACCTCCCGTTCGACAGGAAATTCCACGTGAGCCCGAACCAAAAGTCAGCAGCGTTCCTATTGGCACTTTAAATACAACAAACCTATCCATCGCAAAAATGATGGAAAAGGAGGAAAATGAACCTGTCACTGAGAGAAATACCGAAAACCTTCCGCGCGAAGATTTCTCTATGGACAAGGTTAAAATGTTGTGGAGACGCTTTGCCTTTGAAATGAAGGAGCGCAGCTTAGAGACCTTTTACAATGCCATGATTAAGCGGGAACCTACCATGAAAGACGAAGTTATTTTGATGATGGAGGTTGACAATCAAATTCAAATCGACTATATCACACCGCACCTTCAAGAAATGCGGGCTTATTTTCAAAAGGAACTGCGCAATTACTCAGTAAACATTGAACTTTTCCTGAGTGAGCATCCCGAAGAGGAAGTGAAATACCTGAGTGGGAAAGATAAATTTGCGGCACTCGCACGAAAAAACCCGAATCTTCACACCCTCAAGAACACCTTCAATCTGGATATTGACTATTAAAATTGAATACGCAATTGAAGTGTAAGGTCCGACTTTTTTGCACCAAGAATTTCTTCTGGTCCTGTCCCAATGGATTTCCGGTGCGCATAGATGGAAATACCGTAGCGCATCCATAGATCACAGTGTTTCAAGAATGTCCATCGGATCAGCACATATCCGCGACTTCCCTGACCGTAAATGGCGGGAATAGAAAACACATTCAAGGCATTATTTTCATAGGCATAGATGCGCGAATCATAGCTGTCCGTATCGAAAAGTGTATAGCGCAAGGTACAATCAATTGGCCAAGATTTCGGTTTAAACAGTACATCACTGAAGAGCACAATACCTTGTTCGGGCGCATTGCTTGGACGTTTCACCGCCACCCACTCCATACGCGATCGAAAGGTAATGTGTTCATTTGCCGCGAATGAAACATGGATACGGAAGTTTTCTTGATACACCTCTTCTACAAAAGCGACAGTTTGATCGAGATCACGGCTATTTTTCTGATGCAATTGATGCCGAAATCGGGCATAAATCTCCAACGATTTGTTGGGCCTGTAATTCAATTGCAGCAATACCTCATTCCCCTTTGTCGGAGCTGACACTTGATAGTTCAGCCAAGGAAATGCAAAAACATCCATATAGGCATTGAGCGTTAAAGCCCTTGTAAACTGATATTTCAAGGACAAATACACCCCGTTTTCATTTTGCGACTTTCCATTTTCAGAAAATCCCGCGGTGTAAAATGTGGTATAATTCCGCTGGTACATTCGGTACAAAGCACTCAGCGCACAGCGCGGATGCACAGCCAAGAGCACCCCGTGAAGTTGAGCTGTTGCTTTTGTTTGCGGGATGAGAGAAAACTCACCAAAGAAATGGGCATTTTTAACCACCAAACTGTAATCTAAACTAGCAGAGAGTACTCGATCTCCCCGAAAATCAAATTGATTGTAGGGCAGCGTATCTTTGCGCAATGCTTGATCATAGCCCTGATATATGGCTTGAGCGCCGAGCTGAAGTTTCCTCAACCTTAGCCGTAAAGCTGAACCTGCAATCGTTTCTTTCAGCGCATGTCGGCGAGCAATCTCATCCGTCGTGCGGTGCAATCCCGAGATTTCCGTACCTGTAGCGTATGTATCAAAGCCCGTAATGGAATCCTTTTCAATCCCGGCATCTACACGCTTGTGCGATACAAACGTGATCATAGTCCATGGTCCAAAGCCAAACTCGGCAGCGAAACCGCGCAAAAATCGAGACTCATCCACGGCAGCATAAGGACGAATGGACTGCGCCGTTTTCTTGATCGCCATTACATCTGCCGATTTATTGAAAGCATAACCCGTCCAAAAGTTTAACCCTTGACCGCATTGAACTTGATAATCGCCAAAGGCCATTGATTTAAGGTACTTTCCCCCTTTAAAAAATGCATGTGCCGAATAAAAGTCGAAGCCATTTTTCTGTGCACCTCGAAAAAACGCTTCGCCAGGGTCCTTTTCCGCGGTAATACCAACACTGAGATTGGTGCGGTACATATACCTCAAACGCGTGTAGTAATGGTCCTTATTCCCTCGATAATAAGCGTTACTGGATGTCAACATTGAATCATTCACTTGAGTGTATCCTTTTTTTTGTTGTGGGATTGTCTGAAAACGCAAAGTCGCCTCATAATTCCCCTGGCGCAAGGCCTCCTTCAGGGAAAGATGCAATTGATCGAGTTTATCGTCAATCCGAACAAAAGGCAGCAGTCGATCGATGGTTTCCTGGTCCCAATACGCAATGCTTTGGAGTTCAAAAATTGCAATGAACTTACCGAACATTTTTCTGTGAAGGATAAGCGCGTTGATTTGAAGGTCTGAAAGCAAAAGCATCGCATGCAATTCTTGCTCCTCCACGGCATTTAAATTTACTGGATGCTCCAAATAGTAATTCAACACATCCGTTAGGTAGGAGAAATCCATGAGATCGGATTGCCGTTGCTCAGCGACAAATTCGATTCGTTGCTGCACAAGTTCAGATTTTTCTTGACAAAACATGTAGGACACCCAATTAACGGCAAGCCAAACAGCGAAAAGGTTTTTCTTCATTTGACTGCTTCTTTAGCGTGATAGGTAAAGGTCATTTGAGGAGACCAACCAAGAACTTGATGGTATTGTGTAGAAAAATCCAATCGGAAAAAGGCCCAGTGAACACCAAATCCAGCACTCAATGAGATGGGACTTGATTGACAACCCGTCCGGATTGCGAAGGATTTATGCGGAAGATACTCCATACCCACTTTGAAACGCAAGGGATGGTTAAGGTCCTTTTCCGCCTCTGAACTCAACATTACTGCTTTGGAAAGTTGAATACTCGTTCCAATCCTCATTTTGGTGGGAAGCCGTTCATCATCAAAAGCAGCCAACTTTGCTCGGCCTAGGTTAAATACACTGGCCCCAATTCTCCAGTTTTCCGTAATACAAAACAGGGCTCCACATTCTGCGGTTACAGCAGCATGGCTGCCATAGTTTTCAACGATAGATATTCCTTGATAATTGAGTTGAACGCCTGCACTGCATTTCTCGAAGAGTCGTAAACTATACCCTAATCCACAACGAATTACCCGCAGTACTGTATTCCCATTCATTGTGAATCCAGCAGAAAAAACACCTGAACGAAGGGGTTGGACATACACGATACTTTGTGTTTGGAATTCCTTAAGCAGAAAGCGGGTTTCATAGGCAGCCGACACAGCCATTTTTTTAACCTCGGCCAATGCTCCAGGATTAGACTGATATGCCCAAACATCCGCTATGGTGACGCTTGAGTTCCCCATAGCTGTTGATCGTGCACCAAATATGGGTGTATTTTGCGCGAAGGCAGTTAGTGTGACGCACGCTATAAGCGTACGGATTAGCGTAGAAAAGTGGTTCATATACTAAAGATACGGCGAAACATTCCGATCTTCCAAACCATGATGCAGAAGATTTAATCCCTTTTTTACATCAATTATTCATTTTCAATATTCTTGGAAAACTCCTTTTCCTCCGCCAAAATAAATGGTTCTTCGCAATTCATCATCGACATAATGCGCAAGATTTCGGGGTATTGTTTGGCTTCATGGTGGTAGCGCAAAACCTTAGAACCAAGCACTTGCACCTCATCAAAATCGCGGTCGCTGTTGATGCGGTAAAAGGCCTTATCGTTTGGCAGTTTTCGGTATTGCGGAAAGTCCGTATTTTTATCATTCACAGTTCAAAAGTACAACACAGGATTTATACACCATGACCAAAAAAGAAAAAGCGCTGTATATCATACAAGAATTGGAACGCTTGTACCCTGAAACCCCAGTCCCATTGGACCACAACGACCCCTATACTCTGCTGATTGCTGTGTTACTTTCCGCACAATGCACTGATGAGCGGGTAAACAAAATCACTCCTGCCCTATTTGCTCGGGCGAACAATCCAACAGACATGATCACTGTCTCCGTAGAAGAAATTCGCGCGATTATTCGTCCTTGTGGACTTTCCCCGCGAAAATCAGAGGCCATTTTTCAGCTTTCACACATTTTATTGGACAAGCACCAAGGGGAAGTACCTCAATCGTTTGAAGATCTCGAAGAACTGCCAGGTGTAGGACATAAAACAGCATCCGTGGTTATGGCGCAAGCATTTGGTGTTCCCGCATTTCCTGTCGATACGCACATCCATCGACTGCTCACGCGATGGGGAATTACTTCTGGTAAAAACGTAGAAGAAACAGAACGGGATGCAAAAAAACTCTTTCCAAAAGAAAAATGGAATAAATTGCACCTGCAAATCATTTTCTATGGGCGCGAATATTCTCCAGCGCGCAGTCCAAAGCGCGAGAAAGACTTCATGACCATGCATATGGGTACTGCAAAAGCCATCAAGGAACTTGTGTAATGAATTTTAGAAAGAAACAGAGCGTGCACCAATCTCCTCCAATAAGTTGGCTGACACTCTTGTGCATGATTGTTTCTTGCCCCTTTATTTTTGGGCAATCCGATCAAAAAAATCCATGGGATCTTCGGGCAGATGTGCATTATGGATTTGTCATCCCGGAATACCAACATTTCAACTATTTGGTGGAGAAACCCGTTCAGGGTATTGAGCTGAGTTTACACAAGGCCTCAAGAGGAAGGAACTATTGGGAACAGCTTTACCGTTATCCCGAATTTGGTTTTACCCTTTTTACCACCTCCTTAGGAAATAACGCGGTCTTTGGACATGAAATCGCGCTCTATCCCTACATTCAAACACCCATTATCAGAAAAGACAAGTTCCAGTTTTCCACCACATTTGGCTTTGGTGCGGGCTATGCCACCAAGAAATTTGATCTGGTGAACAATTACCAAAACGTTTCTATCGGTTCTCACTTCAACATCCATTTCAACCTGAAACTTTCTACCCATTACGACATCAGTGAACACTTGCGTATCAATGCGGGACTTTCATTCATTCATTTCTCCAACGCCAACATGGCAGAACCCAATCTAGGCATCAATCTTTGTACAGCACATGCAGGAGTGAATTACAGATGGAAAGAGAAACTACCGTTTATTGAACACGAAATGAAAGCACACCAACCAAAACATGAATTTGCGTTTATCTATGCCTTAGGTGGGAAACATACGCGTGCATTACAAACCGATGTCTATTTCACCTCCTCGATTTCCACAGAATATAAGTATCACTTCAAACGGAAATTCCATTTTGGGGCTGGACTCGACCTTTTCTATGACTCTTCCACCGAAATAGAAATGGCTGCCAACAACAACTATGGTTACAGCAAAATCGATGATTTTAGAACAGGAATACACCTTTCACAGGAAGTCGTATTTGAGCGATTCAGTTTTATTCTTCAAGAAGGATACTATATTGGTCTGGTAGATCAAGTAAATGGGAAGCGGATTTACAACAGAGGAATCTTACGATGGAAAATAAATCCGCATTGGATGATGAGCATTTCCATGAAAAGTCATTTGCATATTTTAGACTATCCTGAACTTGGATTTGGTTATTATTTTATTCGCAAAAAGTCATGAGACAGTTGATTCTTTTCCTTCCGCTACTCGCATTGCTCTTTGTTCGGTGCAACAAAGAAAAACCAACCGAAACGGTGCAGATTTCACTTTCAGAATTCGATACTTTAACCTTAAACAGCGTATTTGATGTTTACCTCATTCAAGGAGACAGCAACTTTGTGACGCTTGAAGGCAATCCGAAGGTCATCGAAAAGGTACGTGCAGAAGTCACGAATAACACCTTAAATGTCTACAATGATTTTAGTGGCAAATGGCTACACCCATCGAATAACCGCATCAAGTTGACAATTACCACCAATGGACTAACCCGCATCAATTCAGGTGAAACCTGCAATATTCAAACATTAAACACACTAACGGGAAATGAGATTGGCATTGTGATGACCTCCAAATTGAATCAAGCCACTTTAGACATCAATTGCAATTCCTTTTACTTTTGGAATAACTTTCCTTGTGGAGGAAAGCTCACTCTTCGGGGAAACACCCATGAATTAAAAATCTGGTCTGTTGCACTGATGGCGGTGGATGCAAAAGATTTGACCGCTGACATTGCCACCTTAGAAAACAAATCAAAAGGAGATATTTCAGCAACTGTTACCCAGTTTGTGCATTACAAAATAGGTGGCAGCGGGAACATTCAATTGTGGGGTCATCCTACGAATCTTGTCGATACAGGGTCTGATGGCGATGGAAAACTCATACAACATTAAAAAAAAGAAGATGAACGAAGTGACTGCAGAAGTCCAAGCATATTTGGACAATGTCAATGAAGAACGACGCGATGGATTCAGACGATTATTTGACGTAATCAGAACACATATACCGGAAGGTTTTGAGGAGACCATCAGCTACAAGATGATTGGTTGGGTAATTCCCAAAAGCACCTATCCAGCAGGCTACCATTGCGATCCAAAGTTGCCCTTGCCCTTTATCATGCTTGCTGCGCAAAAGAACTTTATTTCGGTTTACCACATGGGTATTTACGCTGAACCTGAATTAATGAACTGGTTCACAAGCGCCTATGCTGAACGTGTATCCACAAAACTAGACATCGGAAAAAGCTGTATTCGTTTCAAGAAGATGGATGCTATTCCACTCGAATTGATGGGAGAATTGATGACCAAGATGAAACCACAAGATTGGATTACGCGGTATGAAGCTTTGTTGAAGAGGTAATGGACCATGGACCGTCCGCCGAAGCGGACTGATGGAACATAGACCGCAGCGCTGATAGACAAAAGACACTAAGATTTCAAGAGATTAAGAATTAATTGTTCTTCGTAACTCGTAACTCGTAACTCGTAACTCGTAATTCGTAATTAATATCTAAACAACGGCTGGTTTTTTCAGTCCGCGGTAAAGCAAAATAATACCCGCGATAATAAGTGGAATACTCAATAATTGTCCCGTATTGAGGAACAAATACTCATCGCGTGCCGTTTGTCCGAGTTTGACGAATTCGACCATGAATCGGGCTCCCCAAATCAAAATCAAGAAACTTCCAAAGACAACACCAGGTCGCTTCCAAAGGTCCTTTTTCCAGTACAAGAACATTAAAATGAGGAAGGCGACAAAGTAACAAATCGCCTCATACAACTGTGCGGGATGGCGGATTGGAATAGCATTCCATGAACAAACGAACGGTGGTATACAATCGTGATGCATGAACCGAAATCCCCAAGGAACGGTCGTTACATCGCCAACCATTTCGTGATTCACCAAATTTCCAAGTCGAATAAATGTTCCGCCAATGGCAATCGGCGCTGAAATCCGATCGAGCATCCACAAATAAGGTTTATGAATTACGCGACGTGAATAGATGTACAAGGAAACAAGGATAACGATGGCGGCACCGTGACTGGCAAGTCCTCCTTCCCAAACTTTGAGGATATCCCCAGGGTGAGAGAAATAGCCGCGTTCCAGCACCACACCATCCGCACTAACTTCATCCCAATAAGGCCCGTAGAAGAAGACATGTCCGAGTCGCGCACCAACAATGGTAGCCACGACCATGAAAAGCACCAACTTGTCCAGCATTTCGTCCGAAATTCCGTCCTTCCGAAACATCTTTCGCACCACGAAATACCCGATAATCAACCCTGTAACGAACAGTAAGCCATACAAATTTGGTGTATTGTATCCATCGATGAGTTGGGAGTCGACGTCCCAGTTGATTGCTGCTACCATTTTACTTTTCCAGATTGATTGACTGGATTAAAGGTAATGGTTTTTCTTTGTGAACTAAATAGGGTAACTTTTCAGAACGGCCTTTTTTGAATATTTTATTGCTCGCAGACATCCCTTTTCTAAGTTCTTTTTGTTCCTCCTCCGACAAATGAATCGTGTGTTGACAATCCGTCGAACAGCAATTCTCCATTTTATCGCGGCAACTTTCACACTGGATGAAAAGCAAGTGACACGCATCATTCACACAATTGGTGTGCGTATCCGCTGGCTCGCCACATTGATGACACACGGAGATAACATCATCTGTTATGCGCTCACCACGGCGCTCATCAAAAACGAAATTCTTTCCAATGAACTTATTTTCAATACCCGCATTCCGACAGTCATTGGCGTATTTGATGATTCCTCCTTCCAATTGATGGACATTTTTGAATCCACGGTGTTTGAACCATGCCGATGCCTTTTCACAACGAATACCGCCTGTGCAATACATGACCACATTTTTGTCTTCGTTTCCTTTCAAATAAGCATCCTCAATAAGTGGCAATGACTCTCGAAAAGTATCCACATCAGGTAGGATTGCTCCTTTAAAATGACCCACCTCCGATTCGTAGTGATTCCGAAAATCAATAAGAATGGTGTTGGGATCATCCGTCAATTCATTAAACTCCGTCGCATTGAGGTGTATTCCTTTATTGGTCACATCAAAATCTTCGTCCTCTAGCCCATCCGCTAAAATTTTATCGCGCACCTTGATTTTCAACTTCAAGAAAGAAAATTCCGCTTCTGAATCATCGACAGCGATATTCAGGCGAACACCATGTAAAAAATCAATCTGATACAATTCCTCACGGAAACGATCGAGGTGTTGAATGGGTACCGCAATTTGCGCGTTAATTCCTTCAGAGGCGACGTAGGTTCGACCAACGACATCAATCGCCGACCATAGTTGAAAAAGATGATCTCTGAACAAACGAGGATTCCCGAGCTTGGCATATTGATAGAAAGAAATCGTCACGAATTTGTAACCGCTTTCACGCCATTTTGCTTCAAGTTCCTCTTTACTTAGTGTATTCCACAGTTGCATGCTATGTATTTTTAGTAAAAAGTGAAACAAAGTTAAGTATACCGGTCGATATCTGCAATTAAAAAACACCCCGTATCCGCCAAAACTAGTTCCCTTTTCTATCGGATCGATACCCATTCACATCAAAACTAATTTTTGTTTCCCCTTCCACGCATGAAGATTCGGAATATCTTTGACGAGTCAAACAAGACAAGTACACGCATGAACAACAACACATTTCGAGAACGCCTACGACTGCAGCTTTTAGAGGCCTTGCCTGGAGAACGTTCGCATCAAAAAATGTCCCCATTAAACCGTCCATTGACTAGTGAGGCCTTGAAAAATTTAACCAATTACCGTGAATCGGCCGTTGCCATAGTCTTGTTTGAAGCCGACAATTGCATAGAATGTGTGCTCACACAACGACCAGAATACGACGGAACACACAGTGGCCAAGTTAGTTTTCCAGGTGGTAAAAAAGAAGATCATGACACGGATTTAGAGGAAACAGCGCGCAGGGAATGTAGGGAAGAAATCGGAGTGCAGCTCACCACAAAAGATTTAATCGGTGCACTAAGTCCAGTTTATATTCCCGTAAGCCAATTTCTCGTTCTGCCTTATGTGTATTTTTTACATAGTGCCCCGAATTATCAAGCAGACGCGCATGAAGTAGCTGAGATTTTTACCTTTCCCTTATTCGATTTAAAAAATGAGGCATTGATTTCTTCGATGGAACTGAAACTACCCAATGGCACAATTTACCGAAATGTCCCTTATTTCCAGTTGAATAACAAGAAAGTATGGGGAGCAACAGCGCTGATGTTGAGCGAGATGAAAGATATCCTATCGTCAGTAGACTAGAAGCGGAACCGCGCCACACCCATCGCTGCAGATAAACTGTTCGAGCTGTTCATGAAGAAACTCAGCGCATCGTAGGAAGAAATACCAAATTCATACGCGCCATTTTTCAGCACAAACTTGATCCCAACAGGAATATTGCTTTTGTAGATGCCACCACCAAAATAACCTGCACTCAAGCATAGCCAATTAGTTGGCCGCAATTCGCCTCCAATGCTGAATACGGGATTGGTGATACTCCCTGGACGAGTGCGGTCGAATGGAGCGACAATATCCACACCAACCGTAAAGATTTTACCAAAATCCATGCTTGCGCCAACTCTAAAATCAGCGGCATTTTTCAATATGTATTTCTCTTGACCTTGCAACGAAAGCATCCCACCATCCCGTAAAAGCTGATTAATGGATTGCGTTACATTGTAATCGGATAGCCCATTGACCGAAACTTGAGACAAAAGTGTATCGTTTACTTTGTACACATTTCTATTGTAAACCACTTGTCCAATGTTATTTATAGACGCAGCAATTTTCAACTTATTGAATAAAATGGCACTTAAAGAGAAGTCAATTCCATATCCATTTCCGACGGACTTTGGAAAATTACCCGATTGCAGAAATGTCGAAGGGTTTGACATGGCTACATTTCCATAATCGATATTGAATCGAGGCGTTACCGATGAATACATGTACAACCCATTTTCATTTGACTGCATATTGAACATCGCCATAGACTGAATAAATCGACCACCGACACCCCCATACACCACAAAAACAGAATCCTTACCAAACAATTTTCTACCATAGCCGAAGTTGTAATAGCGATTCCACACCGAACGGATTTCAGAACCATTGGTAATCGCACTCAACTTTAGAGGGTGAGAAATGGAACCCAAAACAACCGCATTAAGGGTGTCCGAAGAAAGATTTGCTGCATTGGCTATCATTGACGTGTCGCCATTCAACACAATTTTGAGGGAGTCGAAATACGAAGAAAACTTGCCTCGGAACAGAATGTCTGTTGTTTGTTGATTAAACTTTGAATACCATTGGTAGTTTTCCTGAACATTGAAGGCAATTCCTCCTAATTTTTCGTTTTGGTAAGCAAATCCAAACCAATTCAAGTTTAAGAACATCGAAACACCCGCTTGCGCATAATCTCCCGCTGCTTCGCGTTGTGCATTCCAATCATACGGCGGAGGATTAGCTCCTAACGCTTGATCTTTGACTGCCCCGAAGAACTTCTTCAATTTCGCACTGTTCATGGCATCCGAATAAACGCCAAATCCAAATTCAGTCATTCCCATGGTGGTAGACTTTCCAGCGTAGCCCGTTCCCCAACCCAAAGCTGAAGTGTTAATCCCCAAGCAATGATAATCCGTAACGAATGTTGTCGCGACGCCTTTTCCTACGGCAGAATAGGCAATGCCTTGCGTTTGGTTGAAAGCTGAAAACGAGAAAAGCACAGTGGAGATAAGTAGAATTGACTTCATATCGGTGTTAAGTTTTTCCGAAGTTACGGAACTTTTAGAAAACCAAAAAGGGGAACGCATTCAAATGAAACGTGTTCCCCTTTTCGCTAAACCTAACCTTGCTAAAACTATAAAACCCACAGAATCAAACTATGGAAATGATTCTGTTCTGCAAAAGTAATCATTAATTTGACTCAACGAAATTTTTCGGGAAAAATCTGAAAAAAAAAATTAGCCAAGAGCGACATCGAGTACCATCATGACCAGAAATCCGCCGATAAAACCCAATACTGCTAGGTCCGTATATTTATCGCGTTGCGTTTCGGGAATCACCTCTTCCACCACCACAAAGATCATTGCACCTGCAGCAAACGCCAAGGCAAATGGCAAGATGGGTTCCATATAAATAACAGCGACAGCACCAATTACTCCGGCAATGGGTTCTACAATCGCCGACAATTGTCCGTACCAAAACGACTTAAACCGGCTCGCTCCTGCCCTTCTAAGCGGCATCGCTACGGCAAAGCCTTCTGGGAAATTTTGAATCCCTATCCCTATCGCCAAAGCAATCGCACCAGCAATACTTGCGTCTGGCATGCCGTGCGCAGCGGCCCCAAATAAAACACCAACGGCTAGACCTTCTGGAATATTATGAAGTGTAATGGCCAATACGAGAAGGGCCGTTTTATGGAGTTGCGTTTTGACACCTTCCGTTTCATGGTCGGCAAAATTGATATGTAAGTGCGGTAATTTTTTATCCAAAAAGAAGAGGAAAAGTGCGCCAAGCAAAAATCCTACGGCCGCTGGCATCCAGGAGTATCCTGGATACATACGTTCCGACATTTCAATGGCAGGATTTAGCAAAGACCAAAAACTTGCAGCTACCATCACACCACCAGTAAAACCGAGCATCGCATCCAACCAACCACGGTGCATGTTTTTGAAGAAGAATACCAATGAAGCGCCTGCAGCCGTCATCAACCATGTAAAAATAGTCGCTAGTAGCGCGGCCATTACAGGGTCTAACTCTTTGACATATTGCTCTAAAGCGTGCATTGAAAACGAATTTTATACAAATATACATCAAGAGCCAACGCCATTACAAAAGTTTAACAGATTGACTCACTTAATTTCCACATTGTTGTCCAAATTATTGGGAAACTCTCCCTATCTTTGCACCCAAATTTTACAAAAGGTAGACAATGGCAACCAACAGAACATTCACCATGTTAAAGCCCGATGCGATCGAGAATGGTCACATGGGAAAAATCATCGACATGATCATCAACGCTGGATTTGAGATCAAGGCAATGAAATTGACTCAACTAACTGAAGAGCAAGCAAAAAAATTCTACGAAGTACATGCTGAGCGCCCATTTTATGGTGAATTGGTCGAGTACATGACATCAGGACCAATTGTAGCTGCAATTCTTGAAAAAGACAACGCTGTGGCCGATTTCCGTGCCTTGATCGGTGCAACTGATCCAGCTGACGCTGCTGAGGGAACAATCCGTAAATACTATGCTGAATCTAAAGGACGAAATGCCGTTCACGGTTCAGATTCAGATGAAAACGCAGAAATCGAATCTCATTTCCATTTCACCGCGTCAGAAATCATCTAAGACATTTTCGAATAAACACATTAAGCCGTTCTTTTGGACGGCTTTTTTTGTGGTCTGAATTCTCCAACCATGATAAAAATCATTTGTTCGTTTCCTCAAAAGGCGGAAATTTGAAGAAACAAACAAACCACTCTATCATGAACCATTCAAGATTTAGATTCCTCATTGCGAGCACATTCTTTGCCGCTGGAATCGCAGCCGTTTCCGTGTATTCCTGTGAAAAGGAATCGTTCACCCCGGGACTTTCAACAGCATCTCAGGATGTTGAAATAAAAAAAGTGGTGATGCCCGCAGATTTTTGCGGCGAACTGATCAACAAGCCCGTATTAGATGCGCACGGTGCCGTAGTTGCGGAATCGATGATTTATAACACCGATAAGTATTTAATTGTTAGCGTCTACGCTCAAAATGGTCGCTACATTGAAGATATGTACATGAACATCTGCAAGACATTTGACGAGATCCCTTTGACCGACTGGGGGAATCCACAATATAGCTCATTCAACTTTAAAATTATCGGAAAGAAATTGTGCAACATTCGCACTTTTCAAGTTCCCTTGAAACAGGTTCCTCGCACAGCAATGATTAGTTTGATGGCCGAAGTCCGTCCCTTGATTCCAACAAGCATGAGCGACAAAGAGGCATCTCGACTCTCTCAAGCATGGATTGAAGGCAAATTTTATGGCGCCGACCAGAAAGGCCGGGTGTTTATTCACAGTTATACCTATTGCCCAGGGACCGTTCCAGCAGATCCAGATGTGGTGTCAGCCAACTAAACAATCGTTGTGGCGGGATGTACTTAGGTTCATCCCGCCTTTTTATTTAATGGATATAAAACACCATTTTTAAGGTTCCTGTTGGCATTATAAAACCAAAGATTTTTTCATGCATTTTCGTCTTAAATTGGCTTGAATTGGTTATTTTTGAATGCAAACAAACTGACAAAAATGCACTATTCCCATTCCGTTGAAGAACGATTTATTCGTTATGTACAAATTGACACGACCGCTGATCCTAACTCCCCTTCATTTCCATCTTCCGAGAAGCAAAAAGATTTAGGCAGAGTGCTGGAACAAGAGTTAAAAGATTTGGGCGTATTGCATGTTGAAATGGACCAATGGGGTTATGTTTTTGGTACGATTCCTTCGAACAGTGCGAATGCATCAATTCCAACAATTTGTTTTTGTTCCCACATGGACACAGCGCCAGATTGCAGTGGCACCAATGTAAAACCAATTGTTCACCGCAACTATACTGGCGCACCGATTACACTGCCAGATGATCCAAGTCAAGTAATCACCGTCGAGAGACATACCTACCTCAAGGAAAAAATTGGGGACGACCTCATCACAGCAAGTGGCTTGACCCTTTTAGGCGCAGATGACAAAGCTGGAGTAGCCATTATCATGGATTTAGCCCAATTTCTCATGTCGCATCCTGAAATTCCTCATGGTGAAATCCGAATTTTATTCACGCCCGATGAGGAGGTGGGGCGTGGAGTTGAACACCTAGACATGTCGAAAGTCAATGCACCTTATGGCTATACCTTAGATGGTGGAACATTGGGAGACATTGAAGACGAAACATTTTCAGCAGACGCCGTGAAGATTGTCATTCATGGTATTAGTGCACACCCGGGTTATGCAAAAAATAAAATGGTCAATGCATTAAAGGTTGGCGCTCAGTTTATTGACGCCCTTCCTACAGCAGAATGGTCACCAGAGACGACATCAGGACGGGAAGGATTTGTTCATCCCGTTTCGTTTGAAGGTGGACTTGAAAAAGCAGAAATCAATTTTATTATACGTGATCACGACACCTCAAAATTAGGGGAATATGAAAACCGTTTAGAAAACATACTAAAATCTATTGTAGACAAATATCCAGGTGTTCATTACGAATATGCGGTTACCGAGCAATACCGAAACATGAAAGAAGTCCTGCAACATGTGCCCTTCGTTACAGATTATGTGATCGAGGCCATGAATCGCGCAGGGATCACTCCAAAGCCGGCGATAATTCGTGGAGGAACAGATGGTTCGCGTCTTTCTTTTATGGGCATGCCTTGCCCGAATATTTTTACTGGCGAAATGGCGATACATTCTCGGCATGAATTCGTAAGTATTCAAGATATGCAAAAGGCAGTAAATACGCTTATTGAACTGGTTCAAATCTGGGAAAAACACAAGTAGGCAATGGACTATTTACAGCTCATCAAAGAAATCCGCAGTGGTCAGTTTCGGAAGATCTATTTTCTTCACGGAGAGGAACCCTATTTCATCGATGAGATTTCCAATGCCATAATTGAAGGGGCGCTCCAAGAACACGAACGCGACTTTAATCAAAGCATCATTTATGGCAAAGATGCGGATACACCCAGTTTACTTGCTGAATTAAATGGCTACCCAATGATGTCAGAGCGACGACTTGTCGTATTAAGGGAAGCACAAGAGTTTGACAAAAAAATGGAAGAACTCGAGCCCTATTTTAATTCACCCTTAGAATCGACCATCTTTGTTGTGTGCTACAAATACAAGAACTACGATTCACGAAAAAAGCTGATTAAGTTGGCCGAGAAACAAGGTGTTGTATGCAAATCTGAGAAAATTAAGGAATATTCCATGGCCGATTGGGTGTTGAAATATGTCAAAAGCAAAGGATATGGATTGAGTTCGAAAGCATGCAGTTTATTGGTTGAATTTCTGGGGAATGACTTAGGGAGAATTGTCAAAGAAATCGAGAAACTCACCATTATTTTAGAAGCAGGAACAACCATCAACGAGGTACACATCGAAGAGAATATTGGCATTTCGAAAGACTACAATGTTTTTGAATTGACCAATGCACTCGCTGCACGAGATGTTTTGAAAGCCAACCGCATTGTGAATTATTTTGAGCACAATCCGAAAGCAACAAACATTGTGGTCGTTCTCCCACAGATTTTTCGCTTATTTTCTCAACTCTTACGCATCCATTTTTTACCAAATAAGTCAGCAGAAGCGGTATCCAGTGGTCTAAAAGTTCACCCATTCGTTGCCAAGGAACTCATCCACGCTTCAAAACAATTTGACCCCCGAAAAATTGCGGCAAACATTGCTATACTTCAAGAGTATGATTTAAAATCCAAAGGAGTCGGCAACAGCTCCACTTCTCATGGTGAGTTGATGCGCGAATTAATTTTCAGAATGCTGCACTGATGCCCATTTTCTACGACCCCACCATAACTGGCGAAGAAACCTCCTTTGCGCTTAATGCCGACGAATCGGCCCATGCCTGTCGGGTATTGCGCATGAAAGTGGGCGACGAACTAACCGTACTTAATGGCAAAGGTCTGGTGCTGAATGGGGAAATTGCCGTTGCTAGTCCGAAAGGGTGTCAAATAAACACAAGAGAAATTGTTCAGCACCCGACGTCTCCTGTGGACATTCACATTGCCATTGCGCCTACCAAAAACAGTGACCGCATGGAATGGCTTTTTGAAAAAGCAACAGAGATTGGCATCACCGAAATCACTTTGCTTTCGTGCCGAAATAGTGAACGAAAAAACATTCGGGAAGATCGTTTGGAAAAAATACTTGTTTCGGCGATGAAACAATCGCAACGCAACTATCTGCCGATCCTCCATCCAATGATTGGATTTAAAGAATTTATACAACAGCACCCAAAAGGGTTAATTGCGCACTGCGAGAAAACAGATAAAAGGACCATCGAAAACGCATGGTCACCCGTCAATTGTCCAATTTTAATTGGACCTGAAGGTGATTTTTCTACCGAAGAAATTGAATGGGCCTTAAGCCATGGCTATACCCCTATCTCTTTAGGAGAAAATAGATTGCGCACCGAAACTGCGGGATTGTATGCGTGTATGCATGCCGTTTTGATGCATCAAAAAATAAACGCAAAGCCATGAAAAAGTCATTTCACATTGCCGCATTTATCTTAAGTTTCATTTGCCTAGCTTGGAGTGTGCAGGGACAAGGAACCTATCAACTGGCGGTATTAAAGTATGCTGGAGGGGGAGATTACTACGCGAATCCAAGCGCATTGAAAAACCTGATTTCCTTTTGCAATCAATCCCTGGGCAGCAATATATCCTCCGATGTTCCCTATGTAGAGGTGGGAAGTCAAGATCTTTTTTTGTATCCAATGGTGCACATGACAGGCCATGGAAATGTGGTGTTTTCTTCTGATGAAGCTGAAAATCTGCGCACTTACCTACTCGCTGGCGGCTTTTTACATATTGATGACAATTACGGGATGGATGAATTCATTCGGGTAGAACTGAAAAAAGTTTTTCCAAACAATCCACTCGTAGAGATCCCCTTCGACCACCCTATCTTTCATCAGAAGTTCAATTTCAATGGCTTGCCTAAAATCCATGAACACGACGGCAAGCGCCCTCAGGCCTTTGGTATTTTTGAAGAAGGACGGCTCTTGTGCTTGTACACCTACGAAACGGACCTTAGCGATGGTTGGGAGGATCCTCAAGTACACAATGACTCCCCAGAAAAGCGCAAAGAGGCCTTGCAAATGGGCGCAAATATTCTGATGTATGCGTTTATGAGGTAATGTTGCCTTCGAGAACCTCAGGCAACCATTCGAGAACCTCAGGCAACCATTCGATAACCTCAGAAAACGAATAAATCAGCTCCATCTAAAGTGAAAATCATGCGGGCTGAGGCACTCGAAGCCCAAACCCGGAAAAATCGAAGCCATTGCCTACATCCTTTCAGGTACTTCTACACCGAGTAATTTCATTGATGAACAGATGACTTTTGCGACATTGGCACTCATGGTCAAACGCATTGATTTGAGTTTTACATCCGGTTCAATTAAAATCGGTATCGTCTGATAGAAATGATTGTACGATTTCACCAATTCATAGATATAGTTGGCCAAAACCGAAGGAGATAGCGTTTGACCGGCTTCCGCAATAATCATGGGGTATTCAGTCAATAATTTAATCACCTCTTTTTCTTCGTCACTCAAGGCACAAGAATCAATGGATTGCGCTGTATATTTGGCTTTTGAGAGTAGAGAACAAATTCGCGCGTGAGTATATTGAATAAAAGGACCCGTGTTTCCATTCAATTCGATGGATTCTTCCGGATTGAACAACATGCGCTTTTTAGGATCTACTTTCAACAGATAGTATTTCAGTCCTCCAAGACCAATCATACTGAACAAATGGTGCTTCGCCTCATCTGTCATCCCTTCCAAATGACCTCGTTCACGCGTCATTTCTGTTGCCTTTTCAACCACCTCAGCAATTAAATCATCGGCATCCACAACAGT
>CANGIC010000002.1 GCA_947453795.1 Flavobacteriales bacterium | reverse complement strand
CTTGACAGACAAGCGTTGGCCATGGATGAAATTGCCTTTGTCCAAACCCACCGTGAACTCATTCAGCGATTCGTCGACATTCAACCGCAATTGCCAGTACGCATCATTCATGGCGATCCCAAGTTGAGTAATTTCTTGTTCCATCAGGGATTATCCAAGGTGGCCGCATTGATTGACTTAGATACGCTCATGCCCGGGACAGTCCTCTACGATTTTGGCGATATGGTGCGCTCCTTTTGCAATGTGCAATCAGAAGAAGACAAAGGGAATGGAGGATTTAATGTGGAGGTATTTCAAACATTGAAAAAGTCCTACCTCGCAAATATGCAAAACCATCTCTCGCAGTTAGAACTTCAATCCATGGAGCTCGCTTGTGCAGCCGTCATCTTGGTGCAATGCGTTCGTTTTCTGACTGACTTCCTCAATGGTGACGTTTATTACCGCATTGATTTCCCGATGCATAATCGGCAACGCGCTCAAAATCAAATGCAATTGCTAGACGGCTTTTTGAAGGAAGTATCCCTTTCGTAAAATGTAGCCGATTGTTTTGCAAGGTTGCAAGAATTTCATGTTCGGATTGGTTTAAAGGACCTTTGTTCCATAACCAATAAAAAAACAGTCATGAAAAACAAACAGACAATCTATCAATTCATTTTGGATAAAAGTGGATCGATGTGCAACTGCACACTAGCTACGATTAACGGGTTTAATGCACAATTAAATACCATTCGTTCCTTGAAGAGCGAGTTTCCAAATCAAGAATACATGGTTTCTTTGACCACCTTTAATGGGGAAATCGATCATGTATACCGCGACGCAACTACCGATTTTGTACCGGAGCTTAATGGCCTGAATTATCAGCCAAAAGGATCAACATCCTTGTTGGATGCCATTGGTTTTTCGATCAATAAAATCAATGAGGTACACCGCACTGCGATTGAAGAGGACGAGGCCAGTGTGGTCGTTGTCATTCTAACTGATGGCCAAGAAAATACCTCCCGCTATTATACCTATCATCAAATTGCTGCCATGGTGCGTCATTTGGAGGGAACTGGAAAATGGAGTTTCAGTTTCATTGGTGCAGACATTGATGCTTTCCATACGTCTCAAATGTTGAGCATCAAAGAAGAAAATGTCATGTCCTTTGACAAGAAAGACATGAATCAAATGATGATGGATGTGGGTGAATCCATGCGTCAATATTCGGCATCAAAACATGCGGGAAACGTAAAAACCTCAATTTTTGATATTTTTGATAAAAAAGACCGTAGAAGCAAGTAATTGTTTGACAACTAAATAGCACTGCCATGAATGTACATCTCCTGAAAAGTCCAGAACTGAGTGAAGACACTTACCGCGATGTCGTTCATGTGCTCCGTCAATATCCTGGTCCCATTCGCTTTATTGAAAGTGAATTGGGGATCATGGATGCGGAACCGAAAGATCACTACTGGGAGGACGAAAAGAAGTTTGACACAAAAGACCATGTTGTTTTTCCTCAATACAGTCTTATTTCCGACAATGAAATGCGGCATTCTTTTCCAATGACTGATCAGCGTTTGACTTGGCAGGAACTGTTTCGTCAATGTGAAAATTACCGCACACTGCGCACTGTGCCGTCAGATGACCATGTCATTTTATTGACCAACATTGGTAACGACAAAAACTGGTTTGGTTCGATTGACGAAAGCTTAAAGAATTATTTCATTCATACAGAAAATTGGAGCCATTACTTCCAAAATCATATTGATGTTCGTTTCCCCATTGCGTATGAAGTGATTGTGTGGTTATTGAGAGGTTGTATTTATTCTTCCCGCTACGAATTACAACAGCATCTGCATACTACATCCATCGGTTGTTTTATGGATTACTGTGAAAACAAAAAGGAAATTATCTTGAAAATGCGCACTGCGGATATTTGTCCAAGTTGCCTAGATCACATCAATCAAAAGGATTTGCCATCAAATTTTGTCAATCAAATCCTGGATACGATGGATGGAATCCGAAACAATTTAATTTTCCGCGAACGTGTGCGCATCATGCGCAGGCCTAGTCGAATTCAAGTGGAAGGATTCATGAAAAAAATCTACTTGACTGATTTTGGGAATCTTGAAGTGCGCTTGAATCCAAAGGAACGTTCTTTGTACTTGTTGTACCTCAATCACCCAGAAGGCATTTCGCTTCCGGAATTGTATGATCATCGCGGTGAACTTTTAACGATTTACCAACGCTTATCTGGACGTGAATCAAATGAAGACATGCAGCGAACAATACAGTCATTGGTCAATCCTATCGAGAGTGACATCAATGTGAATTTGTCGCGTATTCGCAGAAAGTTCAAAGATGCCGTGGGGGAGGAACTACTTCATTTCTACGATATTACTGGTGAACATGGTGCCGAAAAATCCATTAAACTGGATAGAGAATTGGTGACGTACAAGGACTAATGCCTCATTCGTGCTTTATTCGTATGTTTGTTCGCGAAAATGGCACAAGATCCACAGATAAAATTAAGAAAGGTAGGCGTTGGTTTTTTACTGACTTTCTGCCTTTTTTTCTTTTTGGGATCATTCAAAAACCCGATACTTTTTGAATTGCGTAGAGCAGAAATCGGAGCTTTTTTTAAGATGGATAAAAAGGAGCTCGATCAAAAAGTGACATCAGGAGAGAAGCATGACAAAACCAAGAAAGTAGCGGATTCGACGGAAACGGCGCAGAAGCAAACACCAGTAAAAGTGGCGAAAGGTGCTACGCCGGTGGATACACCCGAAGGCGTTGAGCGTGTTTTGTTGCTGGGTGATTCCCAATTGGAGGGCTTAAGAAGTCCAGTAAGTGCCTATTGCGATGCCAATGGTCATGTTTTGGTGGCGACGCTTATTTATTACGGCTCATCCACCAAACAATGGGGTTCTTCCGATACTTTAGACTATTATCTCGATCTCTATAAACCGTCAGTGGTTTTGTTTGCCATTGGCTTAAATGAACTCTTTGTCAACGATTTTGATCAACGTGCCCTTTACATGCGAAAGATCATCAAGACGTTCAATGCACACAATGTTCGTTACTCCTGGATTGGACCTGCCGCCTGGACAAAGGACAAAGGAATCATCGCCGTGATGCAAAAGGAGGTGGGAAGTCATTTCTTTGCCTCCCATGAAATTCAAATGGAACGTTCAGCCGATGGACGACATCCCTCCAAAAGTGCCGCGAAATTGTGGTTCGATCAAGTTGCAGTTTCTTTAACGGAAAAAGGAGTCATCGATATGTCCAAGAAGGTGGATGCTTTGCCGAAACTAAAGTTTACACGAACCATATTAATGAACGTGAAGTAGCATGATCAATTGGGGAGAAATAGGGAAACAGTTTCAGCACATTCCGGAAGATCCGATGCTCTTTCATCAAGGGATTTTCTTGTTCTTGTTCGCTATCTTCTTAATCGGCTATTCCTTTGTAGCGAAAACCAAAGGGCCACGTGAATATTTCATTATTGCGTTTAGTGCCTATTTCTACTACAAGGCAAGTGGAATCTTTCTCTTACTCCTTTTACTCACAATTTCAGCCGATTATCTCTTTTCGATGTGGATTGAACGCCAGCAAAATGAGCGAAAGAAAAAGTGGATTTTAGCAGCGGGCATCCTTTTCAGTCTTTCCTTTTTACTCTATTTTAAGTACAAGAATTTCTTTTTGTTGAATATGGATGCACTCACGGGGAGTAAACATACCTTGAGTGAATTGATTCTGCCCATTGGAATTTCTTTTTACACCTTTCAGTCGATTAGTTACATGGTGGATGTGACAAATAAGAAGGTAAAGCGTCCGGCCTTTCGAAACTACCTGATGTATATGCTCTTCTTTCCGCATCTCGTTGCTGGTCCTATCGTTCGCGCGCGTGACTTCTTGCCGCAATTGAAAAAGAAGTTCAGCTTAAATGGTGCGCAATTCAATGAGGCCTTTTACCTTATTTTCAAAGGATTGATCAAAAAGGCCATCATTGCTGATTATGTTGCTCAGTATTCAGACATCGTTTTTTCCGCACCAGAAGGCTTTTCAGGGTCTGAATTGATCTTGGCTTCATTGTGCTATACCTTGCAGATCTTCTGTGATTTTAGTGGCTATACCGACATGGCTATTGGAGTAGCACTTTTACTCGGTTACCGTCTTTGTCTCAACTTTGATTCGCCCTACAAGGCCTTGGACATTACGAACTTTTGGCGTCGTTGGCACATTTCCCTGTCGTCATGGTTGCGCGATTACATCTACATTCCTTTAGGAGGAAATAGAAAAGGATTTTTACTTCAGTTGCTTTTCCTGCTCGTAACCATGTTGGTCGGAGGATTTTGGCACGGTGCAGATTGGAAATTTGTGTTCTGGGGCGCTGGTCACGGGGTGCTTTTGATTCTTCACAAATTATGGGTGAAATTTTCAGGAAAACGATGGGATAACGGCTGGTACAATGCCCTTTCTTGGGTCTTTACCTTTGTTTGTGTTTCGCTGCTGTGGATTCCTTTCCGTGCGTCATCCATGGAGATGACATGGAACATATACACCCGAATTTTTAGCACTGCGAATCTGCAAATGGTGTGGGCCGTCATGGAAACCAATCCGACATTGATTGTTTTGTTGATTTTGGGGTATGGTTTAACGCTGATTCCTTCCATTTGGAAAGAAAAAGTCGTAACTTACATCTCAGGTCAGGACCTATTGGTGAAGTTCGCTATGATGATTGTTGTGATACAAGTCATTATCCAAATGCGCTCATCCGTAGTTCAGCCCTTTATCTATTTTCAATTTTAAGTTGCGCTGAATGAAGTGGTGGAGTGTAGTTGTGGTGTTGTTTCCTTTGCTCGCTGTAGGTCAACGGGAGCAGTTAACGCTTGGTGAGAATACCATTGAAAATACGGGTGATTTGTTCGACCATTTTGTATTGAAAATGGATTCATTGAATGGAGGAAGGATTCAAAAGGTCCGCATCTTGCACATAGGGGATTCGCACATTCAACCGGATAATTTAAGCGGTATCACGCGAAAAAAAATGCAGGCAAGCTATGGCAATGGGGGAAGAGGATTGGTTTTTCCGTATACCTTGGCAAAAACAAATGGTCCAAAGGATTTTATTGCCACTTCTGCGACTGTGTGGTCAAACAGTTGGATCATCAATTATCCGCATAAATTCAATATCGGACTTCCGGGCATTGGCATCAAAAGCACTACAGAAACAGGCGCCTTTTCACTTGAATTGAGGAAAGATTCTGTTGTAAATCCATACACAAAAGGATTTTTGTTGTACTCCTTAAATGATCCAAAAAAGGGGAGTGTTACGATCAACAATACATTCTCAAAAGCCACTACGCAACCTCATTTTGACACACTTTCTTTTCATAGTGCAAAGCCATTGAGCAAATTAGACATATCCTTTTCTGGAGCAGCGATGACCTTACATGGGGTTTATGTAGAGAATGACCAAAGGGGTGTGGTTTACAATTCGGCGGGTGTGGCGGGTGCGAGGTACCGCGATTATTTGCGGAATGATTTCTTTCTTCAGCAAATGCCTTTGTTTCAGCCGGATCTTGTGATTGTTTCACTTGGAACCAATGAATCGTATGACCCCTCTTTCACTGAAGCGGGTTTTCGTCAAATTGTTGATTCCATGTTTACCTTGTTGCATGCAACATTGCCCAATGCTTCTGTGCTGATTACCCTTCCATCAGAAAATTACCGCTTGAAAGGGGGAGTAGCATCAGTCAATCAACGCATTCTAATCATTTCAGGAATCTTACGCGAGCAGAGTATAAAACATGGATTTGCCCTTTGGGACCTCTATAAAGCGATGGGTGGAGAAGGAAGTATGCTCGAATGGAAAAAGGCCGGTTTGGTGAATGATGACCACGTCCACTACTTGCGCAAGGGATACAACCTGCAAGGAGAGCTGCTTTTTGAAGCATTGAACCATTGGATGAATCCCCGTGAGTAGTTTTTTTTCTCCATTGCGTTTTTCAATGTGCAATAAAGCCTTTACTTTGCAAAGAGAATCGATGAATCTAATTCAAAGGATATGATGAAAGGACCGAAAATACTGCGTATTGGTCAGGCGGAAGAAAATGATGTGCGTTTCTTGGATTCGGATATCGGTCCTGCACATGCTGAGATTTTCATTGACAACGAGAACAATGTGTTTCTCACGGACCTTGGTTCGCGTGCGCATACCTTTGTGAATGGTAAATCTATTTCTGATCCTGTGATCCTTCAGGCAGGAGATAAAGTTCGATTCGGTTCAACTGCCACCTATGACTGGGAATACTATATTCTTGGAAGAAGGACTGAACGAAAAGAGGAACCCAAGAAGGTATCTAAACCAGTTTCAAGTGGTCAATCATCACCAAAATCAAATCAAGTAACAGGTGGTAAAAAAGACAACATCAACCGTGACCTTTGGATGATCCTCGCGGCAATTGTGTTGTTGCTATTTGTTTTGAATGTGATTACCGGCTAGGAAGATTTGATACCTGCGGCAATTTGGTGCCTTCGGTAATTTGATGCTTTCAGCAATTTGATGCCTTCGGTAATTTGATGCCTTCGGCAATTTGATACCTTCGGTAATTTGATGCCTTCGGCAATTTGATACCTTCGGTAATTTGATGCCTTCGGCAATTCGTAACTCGTAACTCGTAATTCGTCACTCATATTTCTTCACCACTACCTTCTTAAACTCCCCCTCCTTGAATTTCTTGTCCGCGATACCATTGTATTCCTTGATGAGATTTCCGTTCCAATAGTACATCACTCCCGGTGTGTCTTTCGAACTGCCAAGTGTCTTCCAGAAGGTGACAACATCAAGTACCAAGTAGGTGTAATCACTGCCGGCAAACGCAAAGAAATCGGGGATCAATTCAGCTTCTTCATCCATGAAAACGATGCGTATTTCCGGGAATCCACTGATCGTTTTTTTCATTTTTGTTAGTTCTTTCGCGGTTTCCTTGCAGTGATCGCATCCTGGCGCAAAAAAGCATAAGATTTTCTTTCCTTTGTCAATGTCTGGGAAGAGGTTGCTGAAGCCTGATTTCTTTGCTTTAGGTTCCTTAACTTCTGGAATGGAGTCTTTCACGGCTTTTGGATCTGCGCTTACTGCAATCGTATCTACAACAGTTGTCGCCGTATCTACCTCATTAATTGTTCCTTGAATAACTGGGGTAATTTTTGTCTTTTGTTGCATTGGTCCTACCATGAAAATGGCGAGAATAGACGCCAAGATAATGGTCAAAATCAAGAAATGATTCCTTTTATCGTCCTCTTTTTTCATCACCATAAATAGGTAAACGAGCATTCCCATGGCTAGGATGTTCTTTACTAGTGCTTGAACTGGTGTCATAGGAAGCAAGGCGCCAAAACATCCGCAATTTCCTTTGTTTCCGATGGTGATGATTTCATAGGTCAGTTGCGATGAGAACACAAACAACATAAGAAAGGAAAGTGGCAACACGAGTCGCTTGAAATAATGGGGCTGAAGCAATCCAACAGCCAAGGCCAATTCACAGCCAATTAAAATGCGGGAGAAATACTGCGCAAAATCTTCATTGAACCCCATAGGAATCAATTGTTTGGCTTCAAATGTTCCTAAAGCCAAAGGTGCACTTGGGTACAATTTGGCAATTGCCGACAAAAAGAACATGCCTGCAAGTAAAATGCGAAGGCCTAATGTTAGGGTTTTTTGAAGTTGTTCATTGTTCGCCATAATACTGATTCTGAAAACGTGAAGTGTGAAATTACAAAATTCTAGAAGTGAAAATCAATCGATTGTTCGCTATTTTGTTATTGGATTGTTAATCTTAAATAGGTCCCGATTTATGGGAATAGTTCTGGACGGTATTCAAAGTGCATGGTGTCGTAATGTTTCCATCGTCCTCCCCAAATGAATCCGTGTTTTTCGAAGATCAAGACAAGTGCAATGGGAATTCTATTCTTAAATCCATTGACGCCATTCTCGTTGGTACATCCACAGTCCCATTGCCAATAGTTTGATTCAGCTATATTTATGTCAATCGTAATTCCGAAACTATGCATGCTCAATCGATTGGTGCCATTGATTTTTCGGTAATTGAATGTCCCACCAATATTAGAGATGTATTTTTTGAATTCAGGATGTTGATCCAATTCTTTTGAGAGCGCAATGAACTGTTTGCTGACGCCATTATTTTTATTCACCATGATGCGCTGGTTGACAAGTGATGGACACCAAACGATTTCCGTTAAGTTTGATCGGATTTCTTCCTTCGTTTGGCCATAAATTTTCATAAAAAAAGCTTCGTTGCGCATTCGTCCTGCATCGTTATCGGGTATTTTTACGCTACTGTCTGCTAAGTATGGGTCATGAAACATGTCTTCGAGATCAGCGTTGTCGAGTAGCTCTTGAGAAGACTTTATTCTGTTGTCATTGAAACGCATTTGTGTCGAATCTTGAAACATAATACTTCCATTCGAGTAGCCAACAACGAAGTTTGGGTATGCTTTCATAAGCTTAAGCACTTGCCAAGGGATTGAATCATTGTTTAACTTTTCCTGAGCGGAGATTTGCTTCGGGGCATTTGGAAGGATGGCAGTATGAGCATTCGTAGAAAGATAGCCGATGAGCCATGCCGAAAGTAATCCACTAAATAGTAGTGAGAACGAAGCAATGGCAATGCGCTTTCTTGTTGTCAAAAGGTTAATAGATAACATGCTGAGAAAAAACACCTTTTGGGACATTAGGGTAGCGCATATTTATTCCGCAATACCAGCAATCTGTGGAAAATGCACCAAATTCCACAATGGTCCAATGTCCATTTTTTCTCATGAAAAGGCCCTCCGCATGACAACAATCGTATGCTTCGTCCGGAAATTCCATTGGATTACCATCTTTCCGCAATACTGTTCCTTCAAACCAGGCGAAAATTCCGCTAACCTTTAAGTGATTTACGACAAACACAACCTCTTGATCAAACTGAGCGTAAATATCTTTTCGCGCCAAATTGAGGATTTCAGTTCTTTCCTTTTCATTCTCTGTTGTTTTTGTTTTGTAGTCAAGAACAGTTTGTCCGAACGAAATGGAAGTGAATAGAATAAAAATGGAAGAAAGAGATGCGTTGAACATATGCTTTAATTGAAAAAAAAAGCCCCTTTCGGAGCTTTTAATGGATTATGCTTTCGGTTGATTTTTCTCCTTTAAGATTCCGCGAATAGAGAAAAGTAGCAGTATAGTAGCGATACTAAGCACAGCGGCGAAACTCAAAATTCCTAGTTCGTAATAATGCTCTCTATTCATTTCTTTTTCAAAGGTTTCTTCAGCCAATAGGTCCTCAGCTAATCTTACTTTTCTTACATACAAGCGGTGGTATTTAAAGAAGATTCCGACGGCAGATTTGTCGGTGTATTTAAACGCTGTTGAAGTGAAGAAATCGTCACATGCGGCAGTAATGTCAGCATCTGTTAGACTACTTTCCAGAATTTTTTCTGCAATATTATGTTTGAACGCAGCAGTCTTGATTACTCCTTTGCCTTTAATTTTCTTTAATGTCTCAGTGACTGTTTCTATTCGTGATTTTGTAATGGAGTCATTTTTGAAATAATCAATATACCTACTAAATTGGTTGAGATCGTCTTTCTCTTCATATAAATCCTTAAATCGCGGTTTACGTCCCTCTACTTTTTCAAAGATTGAAACCACGTCTTTAATGTTCGAAAGACTTAGGTATCCATTGTAAATCAATGTATTTCTATGGTACGATTGCAAGAAGTTTGTCCCTTGGTCTTGGCTAGTGTATTTGTTCAATTCGATTAACATACGAAGCACCTTGATGCGTTGGCAAAATTGGGTAGAGTCAATTCCTTTGTACTCGAAGATATCGTCCAAAATATTCGGTATGGCCTGTGGATTACGTCGGTATTCCAATTCCGTATATTCGATTTGCTGTGGGTAGGTGAAATCCCAGTAAGGATCGTACACTTCTTCCCAGCGGTAGCGATCAACTTCTACAGAATCACCCAAATTTTTCCATTCCGCATTGGGCATTGCGCGTTTTAAACTGTCCAGAACTTTTTTGTAATTCTCTTTGGCGCAGGCATCTACATTGTTGCTTTCATCAAAGTCCGTATCGATTTCGTTTTTATCGAATTCCATCTTGGATATTTTCACCTCCTCACGAGAGGAAGGGACTGCATTCCAGATGTAAAGCGAGATCGCATATAGAAGCGTTCCAATGGCAATAATCGAGATGATTTGCCAACTTATTTTCCCAAATCGAAAAAGGATTTTTTCTTCAATAAAATTGAGTAAACCGCGCAGTTTGTTCATAGTAGTTTAGTTAGATAGGTACGAATTTAATAAATTTTAAACGGAATGAAATTTACTGAACTGCGATTTTTTAAAGTCCAATTAAGGCATGTAAACCGTTGAACCCCGGAACAGCACATCGTTTTTAACGCTGGTCAATGCAGCTCCGTTCATTTCAATCCCACAAAGCCATTGTTGTGTTTTTCCCGGTATGGGATCAACCAAGATAAAACGTAGGTTTTCCACCTCAAAGGAGGGCGCGCTGAATTCATATTTTGCAAACAAACCAATTTCATAGTGTACCAAAACCATGCGTTGATGCCCAAATTTAAGGGGGATATGATCGGCTTTTGGTAATGTTGAATATTTAGGAAAAAGGCTTTCTTCTCCAAGTAAATCGATGGATTTAAATTTATCTATAAACTTAGATTTGTGTTTGATTTCGATGCGGTTCTCTCTGGTTAGTGAAAATGCGCGTTTTTCTCCAGTTTCACTGAGGTGTTGCCAGTGCAAAATTCCGAAAGACATGAGAAAGTCTGTATCGAACAGGAGAGTTTCCCATTTTCCCTCCAATTTTATGCGCGCTTCGTCCATTGCCGAAAAAACGGCATCGGGAATATCACAATTCCAATAGCGAATGCCGATGCCAAAAAGATTAACGAAGTACATGATTTTCAGTCCGTGAAAGCACTAAGTTAGTGATTCGTTTTTTGGTACAAGGCATTTATACAAAATTAGAACACAATCCATGGAAAGTGGATGTCTCGCTTGCTTTAAACGCTACGCACGCTTTTGAAAACCAATGAAATTACCTGATTTTGATGAGAGCACAAGCTCCTCAAAGCAATAGCTTTTCAGCATCTCAAAGTCTGCATCAATTCCTTCGATTACAGATTTAATTTCACATTTGCGCACGATGTTGTCAATCTGTCCCCCAGTAAGGTCAAAATTATCCGCCAAATACATAGCGTCATCTTTTGATAAATAGCTGATTTTATCCATCCAGATGGCTGTTCTTGCCGTTAATTCTGGTCTTTCGAACTTGATCTTGAACAAAAATCTTCTATCGAAGGCCTTATCGAGGTTATCGGCAAGATTGGTTGTAGCCAGGAAGATGCCTTTGAAATTCTCCAATTCTTCCAAAAGAATATTTTGAATGGCATTCTCCGTTTGGGCAGTATTGCTGTTCGAACCGCTCTTTCTGTTGGAGAGAATGGCATCCGCTTCGTTAAAGAATAGAACAGGCGTGAGCTCGCAATTTTTACACAAATCCTCATACTCTTTGAAGATCTTTTTAATGTTTTTCTCCGACTCTCCAAACCACATTGATTTTGTTTGGCTGATTTCCACTTTCATTATTTCGCGTCCGCTCGCCTTCGCCAACTGCAAAACTGTTTCAGTCTTACCAGTACCGGGGGCACCAAAAAGTAGAATGTTCAAGTTAAGCGGAAGGTTTTTTCCTTTCAAACGATCGATGAGTGCTGTGTAGGTGTTGTCCATCATCATTTCGCGTACGGTAGAAATCTGTGATTCCTCTTGAGCGCTGTAAAAAAGGGTTTTTGCACCAATAGATTCAGGTTTAATGGTGTTGGATTTTTTCTTTTGCTTGAAGATTACAATTTGATCGTCCTGCAGTAAATCCGATGTTTTCTCTGTCACTTGCAGTTCGACATCATTGAAAAATCGCGACTGGCGGTATTCCAAAAGGTCATTGCTAATCAATTTGCATTCGCCACTGTAGATGCTTTGAATGTAGCGTACGCGGTGCGAGGATATTGGGAAAAAGGCAGTAATGGGATCGTCCATATCTACAGCTGCAGTTCCCATTAGCGTTTTCCAAATGACATAAATGTACAATACGCGTTCTTTGTCAAGCAAGTCGAGGTCGCGAATCGTGCGAATAAAGGCATGTTTTTTCTGTGCATTCAAGATTTGATCCACTTCGGTAATGAGGTCGGTGATATTCATTTCGCCTTGAATGCAAGCGTTTGCAAGTTCATAAATCACCTCCAATACTTCAATCGTACCATTCATTTCTCTTTTCTCCGATTGAGGGAATGGTGCGTTGCGGATCAGTGCATCAATAATGTCTGGAGCAGCAGAATAGTAATATTTGCGCATCACATCATCCGAGCGGTGGCGGTGCGTCTTCTTGAAAATCAATCGTTTTTCATACAACGAATCCAGCGCCGGGAGGAAAGGCATAAATTGGAAGGGTGTAATTTCAAAAAAACGGTACAAATCTACCATGTCGGATTTATCGCCAAACAAGTTTAGTGTGGCGATGTTTGCGAATAGAAAGGCCTCGGTATGGTTACAAGTCAAGTACGTTGAAAGTACAGTGAGTTCTTTCTTTAAGCCAGGGATCAAGTCCTCGGGAATAGAAGAGTCTTTGGAGGCATAGTAGATCGTGTTGATTGCGTCCAATGGGGTGATTTTTTTGTTTTTTGATACGACTTCCGATGATGGTGCCATACCTGTTGTTGCCTTTTGAGCGGAGATTTTTTTCTGCATGGGGTCTGATTTTCATCTCAAGTACGGATGTCTTCAAATTGCATAACATACGTGATGTAGTTTTATGCAATTTTTTCTATCAAAATCATGAAATAAAGAAAAAGCAAATAAGAAATGTTATTTAATACATTGTTGCGCGTATAGCAAAGTGAACATCCAAATTGGATCAATTTATGATTATCTAAAAAGTGTCATTGGGTTTTAAACATTGAATTGAAGTCAGGTGGGAGAGGTACATCCGAACCGTCCGGCGGAAATTTCAAATCAATTAAAAACCAACACATGAAAAAAAGAACAATCATTTCCACTGGCGCAACGCCAAAAACCCTTCGCTTAAACTTTGAAAAAGTTGTAGTGGGCGAAAATCCAAAAAACAAAACGGGCTTCTCGTACGCTTTGGTTCCAAAAGAAACTGAGTTTTCAATTGAACTCTACCGTCTTGTACATGCTTTTCCAGAACTCCCGGGAAGTGTGATCGTTTATGTTCAAAACCTTTCGGGGATAAACTTTCCTGTTGCGGTGATTACTTCTGACAGCGATTTGCGCTCTTCCGTATTAAATCATCGTGTTTCAAATTCAGCTTGGTGCCTTTCGACATTGAAAGCTCTACAAGGTACCATTCTAGTTTTTCAACCCGCGAAAGTGGGTTGAAATGCTTTTTTTAACTTGGGAATAGATGTACCTTTGATGCTTGTTTGATACCTGTTTGATGCACGAGTTGTCGTGGTGTGCGTCTATCTTACGCTTGAAAAATTGTTGCTGCACCATCAACAGCACGCACAATCATTCTGCAAGGCCATCAATGATTTCAAAGGACTCGTCGTCATCAATTGTCCCAATAATTCTTTTTAATTTTTTTTCTGCCCGATCAATGTACACAGAACTGTTGGTAACACCCATTTTGTCATTGATTTCCAAGATTGATTTTTTCTGGAAATACCTGAGCATAATGAATTCTTGATCACGATCACTTAAACGCGAAAGTGCTTCGATAAGATTTATTTTCTTCGTGCTTTTAAAAAAATCCAATTCATCACTGTCCACATAGGAAGAACCATGAACAGCTTTTAAAAACGCGTCGTCTTCATCGAAGTTTTTTGTTTTAATCCTTTTTTTGGCGTTTGATTTTCGAATTTGAGAAAGACAAAAATTCTTTACCACTACAGCGACGAAATTTCCCGTATTCCACCGGGCGAGCAAGTCATCGTGCTCACGACCAATCTTTTTAAAAAGATCAATGCATACTTCTTGGTAAAGATCATCGACTTCACTTTCCTTAAAATGGCGCCGAATGATATATTTTATCGCCTTTTTTTGACGAAATAAAATTTCTTTAAGAAGGAGTTCCCTATTCATTGTCCCGGATCAATCTTTAAAGAAGTGTGATGCCATCTGTTTCTCCTGCAGCATCTTCATGTTTTTCTTGATACCTGAATAAAAACTCACTCAGATTCGTCACATTTGCGTCTGCCGTCATGGTGACCGAAAGGCATTGATGCGCATTTTTCAATGTTTGTGCGGCCTCTTTTTTTAGATCTCGGAATGGAACATCAGATTTAAGAAAAAGAACATGTTGATGCGTCAAATCAATCAGTGAATGCCGAGTTTTTGGCGCTGAACGATATACCTTCTCAAAAAGCATAGGGGCAGATTCATTCAATATGTTCACCTGGGGTACATGGGAAGATTCAATCACACATTGCATCAACATTTCAAAAGGACTGCCAATTACTAATCCCGGTTTTGCATGTACTTTAATTTTCTTCAGGTACTTGACCACGGGCTCATTCAATGCGCTCAATTCATAATCTAAATCGTCCTCATTTCCCGCGTCCATGAGATAACTGGCGTTTGGCAATTCTTCCGCAGAATCGTTCTCATAAAGTAAAAGATGATTTTCAAATTTGTCAAGGACGCTGGCATGTGTGGCTTTAAACAATGCTTTAGCATGTTCACCAATCCAAAGAATATGTTCTTTTTGACGGTTGTAAGAAGACATGGTTCAAATTTTATAAAGTATATGTTAACCTCTATTCACGCTAAAATTCCAATTGCATAACAAATGAAGTAAAAATTAAATCAAGAAGTATCTTTGTTTCGAATCAATTTTTTAAAAATGACGGTTGATCTCTCCAAGAAGCTTGTGGTAAAGGTGTTGGATCCTTTAAATTGTTGCTCGGACTTAGCATTGGAATGGGCTGATTTACAGCAGCAAATTACTTCTATTTTTTTTGCGCAGTTCGAAAGATTGATGCCTTTGATGGATGAGGAACAAGATGTAGCACATGTGTTTATCCATCTATTTTTTGATGATGTCAATGAGAAAATCGCCTCATTTAATGCAGCGGATTCATCAAAAGGAAATTTTGTTTTTGAATGGAATGGCTACTATGCTCAGGCCATTCAGGAGGAAGCCATAATGCAAGAGACGGTCTTGCATGAAATTATTCATGCGCTTGATATTCAAGTGATTTTAGAGAATCGCGCGCAGTATTTGGCGTCCAAAAATTTCATGTTATCCCACCGAAAAAATGTTCAACCAAAGGAAAATATCCTTCACGATTTTAGTGTTCAATGGGCATTCTTGCATTTATTTGCTACAATACGCAATGAAGGTGTCGCCATTTTAGGGGCTAAAATTGTGAATGATTCCGTGTCAAAAATGGCGTTCGACAAGGGGCTATCCCTTTTTGCCAATGATGTTGCGCACGCCTTGAACTTGTGTAAGAATTCCCTTTATTACAAGCGGGTAGCTCCAGAAACGGTCTTGTCGACATTGGAAATGTTTGAACACCATACCGAAGATTATGCGGATGTTTTGTTGTACCAGTTGACATTCAGTAAACTGCCTGCATATAGCTCCTTGTCCTATGCGGAATTTTTAGCTTTGGATAAATCGGAGGAGGAAAAGTTGGCACTTGTTTCCACGCTTTTCGAGTTCGACTTGTCCGATTGGATCCGGGCATTATTGAAGGATGGTCAACTAAAAAATGAAATATTTCATGATGAATTGTTGAATTTACTCACCGCATTTGACCGTGAAATAAAAGGCGATTCGCTGTCCTTAAATTTGCTGAATCACGGGTACAATAGCAATTATTCCGCCTTCCTTTCTTTACTGAAATCGTGTGTTGAGGTGAAATGTGATTTCCAAGATTTACTCCTTATGCAAGTAAACTTTTTTGAACAAGAAACTTTCGACGATTTGTTGGAGGACCTCAAATTTCTTTCTCAACGCATTATCGATTTGCGAAACGAGTCGAATGCAGAACTGGTTGATTTGTCGTTGACCTATCTGTTTCAAAAGGAGGATATCATTCAGGATCACGCGCCTTTTGTTGGTTATCAAGACGACTGGATAGTTTTGGAAGGTGCGTATTCCTTGCTTTGCCATCTTTAATATGAAAAAAAGGCGATTTTCACCGCCTTCTTTGTTTTACTGACTAGTTTTCCTTGGTTTATTGCCTTTCAATTCTGGGTAGATCAGTGACCAATTGGGTTTTGTATGTACCGGCGCAAACATCGATAGTGCATAGATAATAACCAGATTAAAAACACCAGTCATCAGCGATACATTAGCTAGCGCAATGCGGAATGGACTTTTTAATTCGGGCATTTCCCACAACAAAAACTTGGTCACAAGGGCTGCTATTAATAATGCCTCACTGAAACAAAACAGTTTCTTTATGAACGACATCCAGCCTTTACTTCCGGGTCTCATTGTTCTGCTTTTTTTTCGGTGATTACTTCGTTTTCATCGGCATCAAAGGCATGGTGTCCGAGTGCCAATTCTGGATACACCAATTCCCAGTTGGGTTCTTCGTGAATAGGTGTAAACGCGCGAAAAAATGAATGAACTGCAAGACTCAGTCCCCCGATTGTCAATAATGCCTTGCCTCCGGTGAAATGATTCAAGTAAAATACGCCGCCAATCAGCAATACGGAAATGCTTCCTTGACGCAACACCTGCAGTGTTTGAATGAATTTTTTTGTTCCCATGACATCTGTTTTTAAAGTTACAATTCAGCAAACGAAAGATGGTTTGGATTATAACATATGCCACGTGAAGAAAATTATTAGGAGCGAATATCGATCAAACAGCGGTCGTTTTCACAAAATTTAATCTGTTCATCGACACTTAAATGCTGCATGTCATTGGCTAAAAGGGCGCGATTTATTTTAGAGTTTTCACGAATACTTTTTGCCTCACAGAATTGGACGAGGTCTTCCTTCGTTTCAATTTTTAGTCCGGGTACTGTAGTCAATTTTCCGTGTTCGTCCTTTGCCGCCATCGTGAAATAACAGGAGTTGGTATGCTTGACAATCCCTGTTCTCGGTTGGAGCGATTCCACTTGAATGTTGACAATCATCGTCGTGTTTCCCGCAAAATGTACCCGAGCGGTCAACGAAACCAATTCACCCACTTCAACAGGACTTAAAAATTCTACCCCATCAACTGCCACGGTGACACAATACGCCGCACTGTGTTTTGAGGCACACGCATAAGCCACTTTATCCATCAAAGAAAGTAAAATGCCGCCATGTACCTTTCCACCAAAATTGGCATAAGAAGGAATCATGAGTTCGGTAATTGTTGTGGACGATTGTTCAGGTGTTTTAAAGAATGCTGTCATGCTTATTCCTCACTTTTTTTCTTCAATGGCTCAAGTTCAAAAGGTGAGTAATCATTCGATTCTCCTTTTTTATTGCGGGCACGGTAATTCACGAAATAGGTATATTGATTGCCACCAACAATGACATCAGTAATTACGACAATGCTCGAGTCAGCTTTCAATCGACAGGCGTCACCCGGTTTTAATTCCAAATCGGCCAACACTTTGTCACGCAATTTGGCATTGTAGACCAAGGAGCGCATAGGCCAGATGTAATCGACATTTTGCTGCAACGAGTCGCGGGACTTTGTAAGTGCGCGTTTTGTCTTGCTTAAGGCCTTGATACTCGATGTCAATTCGTTGATCTCTTGCCGCATCTCTTGCACCTGAGAACGGCGAAGTTGGTCCTCATCGCTCAAGTTTTTGTAGAGAAGAAAAATAATGAGCGACGAGAAAACAGCAATGACAATTACCGTTATCCATAGGCGCTTTTTTGTTTGATCGGATTCTTGCGTTGTACTCATGAGGGCTTGTGCATGGGTTGTGCGCATAAACTTACGAAAAATAGGGATAAGGGAATTGAATTTAGGACAGCTAAAAACGCATTCGATTCCTCAATTAATAAAATGTATGGCAGGTATGGAGTGCAGTTTTTCACTTTTAGTAGATGTTATTTAATGCATTGATTATCTTTATCTTGATTTTAAACCGAACTAAACTGTACATGTTGACAACAAGCAATTTTTCTTCCTTTTCAAACTTTGACATTATTGGCGATATCCACGGATATGGATCGGCACTCGTTAGCGTTTTAGAGAAAATGGGTTATTCCGAGAACGAACCTTATAATTATACACATCCTGAAGGTCGAAAAGTACTTTTTATTGGGGATTATATCGATCGTGGATCAGAAATATTAAGGACCTTGCGCATTGTGCGTACGATGCAGGAGAATGGAAATGCAATAGCCATCATGGGAAATCATGAATTCAATTTCCTGTGTTACCACTATACCAACGAGGAGGGTGTATCTTTCCGACCTCAAGACAAGAAGACGAAAGGGGAGAAATTGACCGATCAAGAACTCGGTGATGAAAAAATCGATTACCTCAATTGGATGGCAGAATTGCCTTTGAGCTTTGAAAATGACTACTTGAGGGCAGTTCATGCCCATTGGGACAAGAAGTCGTTGGCATTGATTCAAGAAAAGGGAATTACCAAGTTGGACCGAGAAGGTCTATTGGCCGTTCATGCAGATCCAGCATTGCTCCTTGCTTATGAAATTGTACTGAAAGGAGACGAATTGGAATTGGATGAAGAATTTTGGTTCGCGGATAAAGAGGGGAAAGTAAGAAAAGAAGGGCGTATCAAGTGGTGGGCAGGTCAACATGGTTTTACATTGGGGGAGTGCTTTGCCTCAATTCCAAAAGAATGTCTGCATCAACCGTATATCTCCAATGCGGATGAATTTGTTTTGCATTATGGTCATGATGAAAAGCCCGTTTTTTTTGGTCATTATTGGCTGGACCACACCGAAATTAATATTCAAAGGGCCAATGTCTGTTGCATAGATTTTAGTGTTGCTAAAGGAGGGTTATTGGTCGGTTACCGGTTTTCAGGTGAACAAACACTAGTGCCAGAAAATTTAGTGCACCAGTAATTTCGTAATTTCTCTTTTTTTGTACTGTTATCTTTTTTTAATGCTGACGTATTAGGCATGTCGCTGTGTAAAACGGCACTTACCCAAACACCTTAGCATATGAAAAATATACCCGTCATTTTCTTGACGCTTCTGAGCTTTTCATACAGTCAAGCCGCAAGAAGCACACCCGTAAAAACGCCAATTTTACGCAGTGTATATAAGCCGTTGTCTAAGAAATCGGATCACATCGAGCTCATTCGTTTGTATCACGATAAGACTTTTGAGCATTTGGTGTATGCTCCGGATCGCGAATTTAAAGGAGGGGTAAAGGATGCCGTCTATTATAAGGTGCTGAAGAATACAGGGAAGTACTCCTTGGAAAGTGGGAAAATGAAATTGAATTGCGTAGATAAAAATTTTCCCTGCAAGTTATATGGAGTTACTCTTTTTATTGACAATAGCAAGGTCTATGACAACCGATTTAGGGCCATTTTTAAGAAAAAAGAGTATGTCTTGCGCAGCGCCGCGAAAGAAAAATATAGTCATCCTTATTTCATGGACCCGGAGCAAGGTAGGATTGTCACGAATGAAAATCTAGCATCGGAAGTGGATATGAATGAGGTGGTTCGGTACCTCATTAAAGGTGAAACGGATGGACGAATTAAACTAAAAACGATTGTTGCTTACCTCCGAGACAATGTTGAGTTTTTGGCAGGTGAAACAGAAGATGCTGATCAAGCGATTTCTCTGTTGGTTGGAAATAATCGACGAGCGGGAAGCAAGGGAATTGCCAATCTATTTGCTGAAATGTTGAATGACGCTGGTTTACCCTCTCAAGTTGTGGAAGGAGAATTGAAAGCTGATCCCACCTCAAAAACTAAAAACTTAGCCAAGCATTTTTGGAACAAAACACGCATTGGAACCACTGACCAATTGTATGATATCTGCTTGGGGGATCGTTGGAATAATGTTGATCCAGCCATAATGATTCATTCACATTTCCCGGAAGATGAAGCACAGCAACTTTTGGAGATTCCCTTGACGAGAGTAGAATTTAATCGCTTGACATATTGCGCTCCGACCCGAGAAAATGCAGAATACATTCGTATGCTACCGGCAAAAGGAGAGGTGCACATTAAAGATCAAATGGAGCTTTTGTTTTCATCTGCGTTGTCCATTGCAAAAGTTGAAATAATACCAATGGATAGTGACAATTCTGCTGCGATTGAGGCACGGTACACCAGCACTACGACCTCAGGAAAAACGAGAGTGCTTATTCCAGTGAAAGAGAAAAATGCCCTACTGAAAGTACGAACATCCTTAGGGGTAGAGTTTACCTACCGCATCTACAATGACGGAACAAAGGACGATGAAATCGAGGGCTATTACCAAGAAATGAGATCGATAGCTGTGGCAAATAAAAAGTTGAAGTTAAATGAAAACGAGACCGTTTCAACAAGTCAAAAATCAACTTCTTCACTACCTACTGTTTTTACACTAAATGCACGATTCCGCAATGAAGTGTTGGCTTATCGCTTAACGGATTTCACGGGCTTTGATCACCCAATGATTCGAACTGCGGTTGGTTTCTATGGAACGAAAGAAATTTATGGCCCAGAAAACAATCCAAAAATCGTGGAATTTTTTCATGCCACTGGTCACCGAAATATCAACAACGACGAAACCCATTGGTGCAGTGCATTCATCATGTATTGTGCAAAAATGAATGGGTTTGTATATCCAAAAAATGCGCTTGCACGGTCCTGGATGAAAGTAGGGAAGAAAGTGGATCAACCAAAGGTAGGTGACCTCGCAGTATTTGGTTGGGGCGAATCTTACCATGGGCACGTCGTCATATTTTTAGGTGAAACGGATGGAATGATAATCGGCCTGGGTGGAAATCAGAATGATGAAGTGAATGTCATGGTGTTATCCAAAGAAAATCTTCTCGGGTATAGACGAATAAACTAAAAATGAAGACGATGACTAAATACACACTTTTAGGAGGTATCTTGTTGATCGGGACGATTGGCAAAGCACAGTATTACGAAAGAACAGGAAAGAATTTCGGTGTGTTTTTGACTGGGGTTCCCATAGCTACGACTGCATCAAGTCTAAAGCAATTGTCGGCAAACACCTTATCTTTTTCGGCGGGATTCATGAAAATGCCCGTTCCGGGAATCACTTTTTCTGCCGGTTATGGATATGCTCAATTCAATAGGACAAGTCCGAACTTGCGCTCATTTCCCTATTCGAGTGCTCATTCGGTAATGGGTTCAATCTTGGCGGATAAACGCATCGCGAAGCTACAGGAGAAAAAGGTGAGGGGCATGTGTCATTACTTGTCATTGGGATTGTTGGTTGGCGTCGATTACACCTATATGTTTGGTACTCGCGCAATTCCCAACCAATCGTATGGAGAGATTGGTGGGCAAGTGGGGTTGTCGTTTTGCCATGTTTATGCGGGTGCTGGGAAGCGATCGAGAAGCCAAACCAACCATGTTGATGTGTTTTACCGACAAGGATTTACACCAACAATTCAAGTCGATAATTCTGGTCAAAAGCAATCCTTTTACCGCTGTGAAATTGGTGTGCGCGTTCGCTTGATGCGCCATCAAGTGTATGATTTTTTAAAATAACCTTTAAATATTTGATTATGAAAACGTTGAAAATAATAGCTTTACTGGCTTTCCCTTTTTTCTCAATCGCTCAAGAAAATGAAGATTGTCTTGTTCTTTATCGAAATTACGAGAACATTCTCGATTTGGAATCCGAAGTAAATGGCCAAAATTACACGCTTCAAGCGACAGGAGCGACATTGATTAAATTAAACGGCGACCAATGGATTGCAAAGGTTTCAGATACGTCAAAAAATGTTCGCATTGTGATTTCCTTTTCCAATTCAAAACGCCTTGTTCGCGACTACGAATGCAAGGCATTGCCTAGTCCCGACATCTATTTTGGGAATGTGGTGAATGGTGGAGAAGTTCAAGATCTTTCAGCGGCTCTGACGATTCAATTCCCTCCATCAACCTGCCCAATTCCCGAAGGCGAATGGAAAATTATTTCTTTTAATGTTCAAATCCCCAATGACGGTCAAGTGTACTCCGTTTTCGGGAATAAACTATCGCAGCACATTCAGGATATCCTTCTCGGCAAATCTTTGCCCATGAATTTTTCAATTATTGCCAAGGTGGAAGGTTCGGATGGGATACATAGGATGAGAGGTGCCACATTTACCCTTGCCCCATCAAAGTAAAGGTGGGTGAAAGGCATGAGACATCGAGCTATTGTAATGATTTTAAAGAGGTTAAATAATTAGGTCTAACATCCCAGTTCTTCCTCTTTCTTTGACGGATGGTCAATGAAATCTTGGATTAAAGATCCCTCTATGAGTAGTTTTTTCAATTGCTTCCAAGGAATACAAATAGATGGAGAGCCAGCCGCATAAGGACCAATTTCGTATGCGTCGTAAACGAAAACCATTCCTTTTCGGGTAAATGAAATGTTGTGCGCCAATGCGAAGTCCCCATTTCCAGGCGTGAAATCCCATCCTTCAGCTCCATTTTCAGCAATGAAGATTTGTTCGGCAATGCGCTTCAAATCTTTGCCGTATCCGGCTTGAAGAATATCACTCAATCCAAGAATTTTTCCTGTGTGAAGGTCAATGTTGTACGTTTCTGTGGTTCCTCCACCATGTGCGGCTCCGTAGTAATATTCATAATTACCAAGGACCACGACGATTATGTCGTGTGATTTTTCGACCACATCACAGCGGATGGATCGTTGATAAGCCATTTCAATGTCGTTGCGCTCAACCCCCTCAGATACCCATTGACTAAGGGATTTTCCCTTAAGGGTATTGTTTGTTACTCCTTTGATAATCGCATCATTAATGCGATCTGCCACAGATTGATCCTTCAATTCAACCGTCAACATGTGGAGATCCATTTCTGAACAAAAGTCATTGACCTCAGCATCATCGGTTGTAAAGCAATATTCTTTGTGGTAATCTCGAAAACGAAGGACCAAGCCACTTTTAAATTGAGGAGCGGTCACACTATCTTTTTCTGGAACATCTTCGCGCGCTGATGCTTCGGGTTTTGCTGATTTTTTTTCTTCACCACTGCACGCATAAGCGAAGAGTAGGGAACCAAAAACAAGAATGTAATACGTACTGCGCATGGAATAAAACTTTTGTTAAAGTTAATTCATTTGTTGAAAAAAAAAGAGGCCTAAGCGGCCTCTTTACAAAGTTCTTTCAAACGATTCTTTGCGCGTTGAAAGTAGATATTAATTTGACTTTCAGGAATGTCCATTAACTGAGCCATTTCGCGACCACTCATTCCATACATAAATCGGTAAGTGATCAATTGACGGTCACGGTCACTTAAAAAAGCCATGGCTTTGCGAATCACGCGAAGTTGGGTTTGCTCAAGATCCCTTTGTTCGGAAGTGTCGTTGTGCATGATTGTACCGTTCAATGGCACCAAATCCATTTTTTTCATGCTTCTGATGGCGTCGAAACATAGGTTTTGAGTGACTCTATACAACCAGCTTTTGAAGTTTCCTTTGGCGGGATCAAATTTGCTGATGTTTTCAATGGCCTTGATGATGGCGTCTTGAGCAAGGTCTTCGGCAAGGTGCAAATAATGATTCGGGAGAGAACGTTTCGCAATGGCACGGAAGTAAGGAAGTTGCTCGGAAATAAGATCAAGATTTGTTTTCATGGCGTTTGGTTTTTAGGGTTAAACATTAAGCAGTTTTAATGTGGAGAGTAACCTTTTATCATCATAGGCAGATTAGTTTTTCGAAGGGTATAATTCAGTTGGTGAAAATAGTAACGCTTTATTTCACAAAATATTACAAAAAAGTTTAAAAAACAACAAAATAAAGCAATTCGATGTTTCTATTTTAACGGAATTATAGTTGCTAAATGTTTGAATATCAGAATATAAAAGGTAATTTTATGACAAGAAAAAAAATATTGATTTTCCTAAAGATTCATTTTCATTTTTTGGTAACGCTGCCCAAATGAATGATTACCGCTGCAGTTGCATGCTTCCTTTTCAGACTTAAAATTCCTAATTCGCTCCTTTGGATCTGGGTGTGTGCTCAATAACTCCAAAGATTGGTCACCTTTGGTTTGAAGAATCTTTTCGAAAAATCCTGCCGCACCAGCTGCGTTGTAATCCGTTTGACAAAGGTACTTTACGGAGCATTTGTCTGCCTCGCGTTCATATTTTCGGGAATAGCGCAAATTCAATAAACCAGAGGTGATTTGTCGTGCAACTTGACCATTTCCATCCCCTAACAAAAAGGACAAAATCAAATCAATACCGAGACTCTTCGTGAGCTGACGTGTTCCGTGACGACGATCGGCATGACCAATTTCGTGCGCCATCACACCAGCGAATTCTGCCTCATTGTCCAGAAATTTCAGAATCCCGGTATAGACAAAAATATAGCCGCCCGGTGCACAGAACGCATTGATTGTCTCGTCGTCATCGATGATGGTCAAGGTCCACTCAAAATCATTCTTGTGTTTAAGCTTTCCGCTATGTAGAATCCGCTGTTTAATGCCTTCTACATATCCGTAAAGTTTTGCGTTAGCTGATCGGTCAAGCACCTTGTATTCGCCACTGTTCATGATTTTCTCGTAGAGCTCTTTCCCCATTTTTTTATCATCCGCGATGGTGAATCCGTTAATTTCGATCGCATCAACTTGTTCTGATAATTCATCAATGAGCTTACCTCCTTCTTCTATTGCCTGATCGAATTGATCGCCAAAAGTCTTTTCATCACTGTTTTGTGCGTGATCAGAAGTGGAGTCACACGATAGGAGAAATCCAGCAAGTGCCATGAATAGGGCAGACATTTTTAAGGGTTTAATGACCATAAGGCGCAGCAATAGAATGATTTGAATAAAAATAACAATTAAATCTTTGATACATTTGATTCTTAAGTTCGTAGGAGAGGCATGTTAGATTTAGATACATTTTTTGAAAAGTACGATACCGCAGGAGGTGTTGTTTTACTTGCAGGTAGCCGTAATGTGTCACCTGCGGATGAACAAAAGTTGATTGATTTAGGCAGATTATTGGCCAAGCGAAGCAAGCATATTGTCTTTCGAAGTGGAAATGCGGAAGGTGCGGATAGTTTATTTATTTCTGGAGTAGGGGCAATTGATCCGTCTCGGGTCGAAATCATTCTTCCTTATCCGAATCATCGACCGGAAAATCGCGTGGGGTATGGTAGTTTTTCTTTAGATCGAGTAGATGTGGTTAATGAACCAACCTTAGTGGATCAGGCCAAGACACATAAAGGGACTCAACACGGAATTGATAAATATTTGAAGGGTGAAACAACAGGAAAAATTGTAGCGAATGCGAAATATATTCTTCGAAGCACCTTGATGGTAACGGGTTCAGAAGAGGTGAAACCCGCTCGTTTTGCGATTTTCTATGTGGACCGAAAGGCAACCAAGCCAGGCGGAACTGGGCATACCATCAAAGTTTGTGAGCAAATGAAGGTGGAGCATGTTGAACAAGAAACTTGGTTTTCGTGGTTAGATTAAAATTGTTCGGTTAAATGTTTATGTCTCGTCCGTTGAAGGGATGAGCGCATGAAATGAAGAACAAAAAGGGTAATGTTCGTCATTTTTCGCTGCGAAAAACCAACATAAATTTGGCACATGCATACATCTATTCAGCACCGATTACGAAAGATTATTGAGGATCAAAACAAAGATGACCAGCACATCTTGGCGGAATTAAACGCTATTGTTCGTGAAATTGAGTTTCGTGAGAATTCCTCACTACCGGCAAAAAAAGCCATCGATATTTTTTCTTCGCACATAAGTGATTTTGGGGTAGCGGGAGAAATCATTGAAACGGGAATGGAAGATTTTGATCAACGTGTTCCCTTGTTTCAAGGGGAGTATGTAGTTTTTGGCGGACGTCCGGCTATGGGAAAAACGCATCTACTGATGAATCTGGCCTTGAATATTTCTACGAAAACTCCCGTATTGTATTGCAGTTTTGATTTATCTGAAGGATTGTTGGTAAAACGCATGGTGGCAGCTTTGTCAGGGATTTCATTGAATCAAATCATGTCGGGGTCTTTGAATCGCTTGGAATTGGAGTTGATTGATTCTGTGAAAAATGAGTTTCAATCGCGAAAATTGTGGATTAGTGACCAACCCACGAAGTCACTTCAAGTTCTTCGTGAACGTTGCAAAAAGCATGTTGAGGAAGATGGGGTGAAAGTGGTTTTTATCGATTACATCCAGCTCATAAGCTCAGATCGATACCGTCATAACCGTGAAATGGAGATGAGTTATGTCAGTCGAGAATTAAAGAACGTTGCACGAGAATTTAATGTCCTACTTATTGCTTCTAGCCAGTTGAGCCGAATGGTAGAGACACGTGGAGGAGATAAACGACCGATACTCTCCGATTTGAGAGAAAGTGGTTCGATTGAACAAGACGCGGACAAAGTTTTTTTCCTCTACAGACCAGAATATTATGGTTTTATGCAGGATGAGGATGGAAATACAACAGATGGCATTACCGAGTTGATCTTGGCCAAAAATAGAAGCGGTTCCTTAGAGCGAATTCAATATGCCCGAGACGCCAATTATACGCGAATCATTTCAGTAAACGACCATCTCGAGCGATTTTCAATAAATCGTGAAAGATTGGAAGAATTAGGAGATACACCATTTTAATCGTTACGAGAGCCGTTGCCCAACTTATGTGTCGGACTGACCGATAAGTGGTTGTGCACCTGCAACCCAATTGAGAATGGAGGCCATGAACTTCGATGTTTCGTCGAAGTTCCGCTGCGCTCCACTTTCGCCGAAACATCTAAATTGAAGATAAGAAGCAACGGCTCTCTTTTTTAAAAACATCACATGACATTGTACGAATTTGTTGAACAGCAAGGTCCGGAACTAAAGAAAACACTTCGTTCTCAACACTTAATCCTCAAACTTTTTCCAGGGGTGCCAAAACAGATGATTTCTGCGGGACTCTTGCTCTCCTTGGAAAATGCACAAGATGTGTGTGCCTATTTTCAGGTGCCACGCGCAGTTCTCGAACAAATCCTCAATACACCCAAATACCGCAGCTTTTCTATTGCAAAAAAAAGGGGTGGAGCGCGTAACATTGAAGCGCCAGAGCCAAGGTTAATGCATGTTCAACGGTTAATGAATGATGGACTTCAGTCCTTGTACAGGTGTAATCCAGACCCTGCTGTTTTTGGATTTGTCATCAACGATGAGAACGCAACCCCCGCATCACCAATCGTACAAAACGCGTTGCCTCATGTTGGTAAACCGTATGTGCTCAATTTGGATATAAAGGACTTTTTTCCTTCCATTCATGCGCAACGTGTCAAGCAAATTTTTCTTTCTGACCGCTTCCGATTCAACGAGCAAACGGCTACGGTTTTGACATTGCTGACAACTTATAAAGGTCATTTGCCGCAAGGCGCGCCTACATCACCAATCCTTACCAATTTTATTTGCGCTGAAATGGACGAGGCCATGAGAAAATTATCAGCCGAGCGTGGTTGGACTTACACACGTTATGCTGACGATCTTACGTTCTCTGCAGTTATGCCCTTTCATGATGCGGAAATCGCTCAAATTCGTTCAATTGTGGAATCCAATCGGTTTGTTATCAACGAAAAGAAAATCCGTCAAAAAGGCACAGGTAGAAGAAAGGAAGTGACGGGAATTGTTGTGAATACGAAGGCAAACGTAAAACGAAGTCAAATCCGTCAAGTTAGAGCAATGCTCTTTGATTTCGAAAAAAATGGTCCCACCGCTGCTGCAGCGAAGCACTTTAAAAATTCACCTGTAGTGCGCGAAAGCGACCAGTTTATTTTTTTAAATCGCTTGCGCGGATACATTTCTTTTATTGGTCAAGTACGCGGTAAAGATGATCCAATTTTTCTGCGTTTTCAGGAGAAATTGAAAACATTGACATAGGGCAACTTCGAGGACTTCAGCCACCAAAGTAAAATCATGTCCTTTGTCCTTTGTCCTTTGTCCTTTGTCCTTTGTCTCTCGTCCCTCGTTCAACAAGGCCCGAGGAAAAAACAAAACAAATCAAGATTTAAAGTCCTAAAATCTTAATGTCTTAACATCTTGAAGTCTCTTATTCCATGTGGCTTCGAGGTCCTCAGCCACCAATGTAAAGACCAAGTCTCTTGTCCCTTGTCCCTTGTCCCTTGTCTCTCGTCCCAGATCCTAATAATACGGATCATACAAAAGCGCCTCGATCATGCCGCGCATAGAACCAGTTTTTGGCGCTTTCGCCAAGTTCATTTCGTACGCTTTTTCGGCAACAGATTCTGCAATTTGAAGTGATACATCGCGAATGTCGCGAATAGGCGGGTAGAGGGATCCATGATGTAAATCCTCTTCAGTCACTAAATCGGCCAAGGTTTGCGCGGCAACTAAGAAAAATTCATCGGGAATAAACGTTGCCTCACATGCCGTAACACCAAGGCCTAAGCCGGGGAAAATGTAGGCGTTGTTTCCTTGTCCTGGATCAAACGATTTCCCGTTCAATTGAATAGTGTCAAAGGGACTGCCACTGACAAAAATGGCTTGACCTTGACTCCAAGTGTAGGCCTGTTCAGCAGTACATTCTGCATTGGCTGTTGGATTGGATAGGGCAAAAATGACGGGACGATCATTGATGTTCGTCATCGTTTCGATTACTTCTTGAGTGAAGGTGCCCGCCGCACCTGTTGCACCAATGAGTATATCTGGTTTTATTGATTTTAGGGCATCCAAAAATGAAAGCTGTTCATGAGCATGTGCGTAGGGCAGATTGTGTTCGAGCAAATCTGTTCGATCCGCAACCACCAACCCATTGACATCCGCAAACCATAAGTGTTGCCGAGCAACTTCAGGATCTAAGCCCTCCTTTTCCAATGCGTAAGCAATTAAGTCTGCAATTCCAGTGGCTGCCGATCCCGCGCCGAGGAACATAATGGTTAATTCCGAAAATGATTTTTTTGTAATACGCGTCGATGCATAGACACCCGCCAATGCAACGGAAGCCGTACCTTGTATATCATCATTGAAACACAGTACTTTGTCTTTATAGGTTTTTAGCAATCCATACGCATTCGGTGTAAGGAAATCCTCAAACTGAATCATGGCCTTGGGATAAAGTTGTTGTACGCTCATAATAAACTCATTGACCAATTCAAAATACGCAGCACCCTCAATTCTTTTGTGAGGAAATCCGAGGTAAAATGGGTCGTCTAGCAGCAGTTGGTTGTTTGTTCCAACATCGAGCATCACGGGCAAGCACTGCGCAGGATCGATGCCTGCACACGCCGAATAAAGCATTAACTTCCCGATAGGAATTCCCATGCCATTCGCTCCGAGATCTCCTAATCCAAGAATCCGCTGACCATCGGTGACAACGATAACGCGTATGTCCTCTTCTGGCCAATTTTTCAAAATTTTCGAGATCATTCCGCGGTCATCTGGGGTAATGTAAAACCCTTTGGTTTCAGAAAATAAGTGTGAATATTCGCGGCATGCCTCTCCAACGGTTGGTGTATAAACAATGGGCAATAGTTCTTCAATGTTTTCAATCAATACACGGTAAAACAAGCGTTCATTCCTGCTTTGTAATGCGGATAAATAAGAATACTTATCAAGGTTGGAGGTTTTTTTTCTCAGATTTCGGAGTACTCTTTTTACCTGCACCATCTGTGTAGAAACGGCATATGGAAGTAATCCCCGAATGGCTTTTTCATCGCGCTCCTCGTGGGTAAATGCAGTCGATTTGTTAAACTTATTGTGCTTGAGCCAATGCAGATTGTTGTCCATGGAGAGATTTTGAGTAAAACTAAGAATTAAGAATCAAGAGTTAAAAATTAAAATAAGGAAATAAAAATGAAGAATTGAGATAGGTCGCTATTCGTGGGCAATCAAAAATATATTAACGCATGAGTTAAATCAACTTGAACTAATCGTTATTCTATTATTAGTCAAAGGGACAGAAAAAGAATCTTGACAACTAAGGTCACTAATTTGTGCATTTACAGCATTTTGACCTTCTTTGCGCGAAAATTATAGTCAATGCTCAATCAACATAAAATCTTGCGGGTTTTGCAACTGATTTCATTATTGAAACAAGAGCCAGCAAAATCAATCCATCAACTGGGTGCTATAATCGACACGACTGATCGAACAGTTTACCGCTATTTTGATTTGTTGAGGGAATTGGGGTTTGACTTGCAGCGTGATTCATTTAATCGGTATTCTATTCCGGCTAGCAATGACGAGGGTGGGGTAAAATTCACCAACGAAGAGTCTGAATTGATTCGTAAAATGGTGTTGAGCTTTGCAAAAAATCATCCCTTAAAAGATTCTATTTTAAAGAAGATTTACCTTTCTTCTGAATCGACGCTTGTGTCTAGTCACCTCTTGAAAGCCCATCTAGGTCGCATCATCGAATTGTTGAGCGAAGCTATAGCGAAGCGCGGTCAAGTGGTCCTAAAAAATTATCACTCTTTGAACAGTCAGAAAATTTCAGACCGTTACATTGAACCTTTTGCGTTTACGGACAACTATCGAACACTGATGGCTTACGAAGCAACATCAGGTCAAAATAAGTACTATAATATTGAACGAATCACCAATGTAGAGCTACTTGGTGTATCGTGGATACATGAAGACAAACACATGGTAACCAAACCGGATGCTTTTGGATTTGGACCAACGGACACTATATATCCCTTGCATTTTGAACTGTCATTGAAGGCCTATTTACTTTTAAAAGAGGAGTACCCATTGTGTGTGCCTCATTTAACGAAAATTGCCAATTCTGAGCGCTATGAACTGAAAATGAGCGCCAATAGCCGTGTTGCGATTGATCGCTTTGTTCGAGGAATGGGTGAAGAAATGAATGAAATCAAGGCGTAAAGACATTTTCAGTTCTAATTACTGAATGAAGTAAAAAATCCTGCAGCAAACCCTTCGATTCACTGCAAGACGTTCTTAAATTATATCCCTTTGTCGAATGAACGAGTCGATGTCCATGCGCAGTTGAAAGAGATCGTGCAATTCAGTAATAAGGGGTTCGGCACCCTCTTGGTCCTTATTCGCAAGGAAGCTGTTTCTCTCTTTTTTCAAGTCAACAATCTGTTTTTCAATCTGCGCTAAACTGTCTGTAGCAAAAGCATGATCAACTGGATTTATTTCAATCAAAAGGTTTCGGATTTCTTGCTTCCTCCTTAAATTTTCTTTAGTCAACGCCAATGAGCCATCGAAATGTTCCAATTGTCCCTGGATAACCCCGAGATTTTTGAGGATTTCCCGTTCTCTTTCTCTTTCATTTGCAACCTCTTCATAGCGCTGCATTTTAATAAGGTGCTTTTTACGCACAATTATTTCTGCACGAAGCAATTTCAATTCTAGAATGTCGCAGTGTAGTTTTTCTAAGTTCATGGGTACAGCTTAGTTTTCGCTAATGAAACGGATTTCTATCGGAAGGTTTTCGCGTACGCTCACAGAAAAGAAATTGAAGTCATCCGGGAAATTGCCGTCGCGCTCTATGACATCGATCATTGTCGTTCCTTTGGGAAGAGCGGGGAAGTAGAGGGTGTAGCTGTGCGCCTGACCTTGACATTGGAAATGGTACTTTGTTGGTGCAATAGGAATTCCTTCGGCCTTGATCATTTGCAGTTTTAAGTCGGTGCCGTGAGGACGAATGTAGCACGATGGGTGCATTTGAATCCATCCACCATTGATGTAAATTCTGGAGGAAATGTAAAAGAAATCAATGCGTGTGAGCTCGTCATTGAGTTCAATTTCACTGATGGCAACATCCGAATCTGGTCCTTCTTCAATCACTGGTCGCTTGATGACCTGAGGTTTTTTCTTTGGAGTAAGTGTTTCCAATTCTTCTTTTTCCGGGGTAACTGTTTTTGTGTTCATTTATCTGTTGTTTTATGGTTACAATTTATTTTTCTATCCGTATCGGAATTGGAAATGCTCCTTTCTCGAGAACATAACATCCGACTCTTAGAATTTTTGACAAAGAAAGTGCTCAGTTCTGTATTCTTCATCCGTAGTGAAATAGAAAATGACTAACTGCTTAGTAATAAGTTATTCACAATTACGCATCTTATATACCGAATCATTTTTTTTAGATTAGTTTTGTGCATCAACAGCAGATTTGTTGAGTGATGAACATTTAAAACATACACTATGCCCGTAACAAAAAATCCCTACCTCAGGTACAAAGCCATCGATGCTCGGCTTCGAAATCGGCAAAAGCCATTGCCTACACTACTAGACCTGATTCAGGCCTGTGCGAAAGAAACAGATTTTGAGCCCGCATTAGACACAGTCGTGAAGGACATTAAAAACATGCGGATCTCCTTCCATGCGCCGATCGAATTCAACTATACCAAAAAAGCGTATGAATATACTGACGACACCTATCGTTTTGACGGCGTAGGATTACTCGACCAAGATATTAGCAGCATTAAAAATGCCATTGAGTTGATTCAAAGCATTGGCAGTTCTCGCGTGAGTGGACAATTTGAACATGCGATGGAAAAAGTATTGACTGCTTATCGGGAGAAATTCCCACAGGGCGACTTTAAAAGACAATTCATTCAAACGGATGCGCCGCGCGATTTTCGTGGTTTTGAACATTTCGATTTGTTTTTCCGCGCGATTAAAGACCGCATTCCGGTTTCCATTGTCCATTATTCTTACAGCAAACATAGATTCACTTCCCGCATTATACACCCTATGCTGCTCAAGGAGTTTGACAATCGGTGGTATGTTGTCGCGTATTCGGATGAGCACAACGAAATTCGGACTTTTGGATTTGATCGAATCCATGATCCTGTGTGTGTGCAAGCTGAATTTCGAGGTGAACAAGGACCTGATGCGGTAGCGTATTTTCAACATATCTATGGCGTTTACCCAATTGAAAATCAAGAATTACAACAGATTATAATCGACATAGTCCCTCAAGAATTGGCGTATTTCCGATCATACCCCATTCACGAAAGTCAAAAATTTGTCTCGGTCCAAAACAGTGGTCGAGCGCGTATAGAATTGAATCTCATTCCGTCTTTCGAACTTATTCGCTTGCTGCGATCCTTTGGGAATTCCATCCGAATTGTAGAGCCAGTATGGTTGAGAAATGAAGTAAAAGAAAATTATAACCGATGAAAAAATCAACGAAATCATACTTGTTTCCCCATGTTCCGAATGAGGGAATTTCTGACAATCCAACCCTTTTAAGGATAACGATCACTCCGAGTTTTACGAAAGTGGATTTTGGATATTCCACCTTTAACAGTATTTACAACAATGGGGGTTGGATTCAAATTTCACCAGAAACGTATATGCGCGAAAGGAATGGAAAGAAGGTATATAAGCTGCTGAATACAAATGGAATATCTTTTTCTCCGAATAAGCATTATTTCGAATCGCAACGTGATTGGCAGTTCTATTCCCTTTACTTTGAAGCCATTCCGCAGGAAGATGGAGTATACGAAATCATAGAGCCGGAATTTATGGAGGATAAAGAGGAAATAAGTGCTGCTCATCATGTGTCTGGTGAAAATTTCGACTTTTTCAATATCCAAATTGACATGGTGAAGGCCGTGCAAATTTAGTGATAGGTGACTATTTTCCAAAAGCTGATCCGGAAGTGATGCGATAAAAAAAGTAAAGATTTTTTTTCAGTGCGTACTAAGCATACCGAACTACATATTTTATTTGCAGAACATTAAAACATGTTTAGTTATGAAAAAATCTTTAAAAATGGAAATCGATTGGGATGTCAATCGTGAAGAGCTGCTAACCAGCCATGGCGAAAAATCGAATCGCTTTGCCATAACGCGCACCGACAATGGGCAAATCCTAAGTGTGTGTTCAGGAATGTATGAGCCATTTTACAATGCGGACTTGATGAATTTGGTGGAACGCATAGAGGGTGTTTCCAATTTTAAGTGCATCGGTTTCGAACAATTTCAGAAAGGCAAGCGCATTTTGGCATTTTTGAAGGATAGTAATCCGATGACATTGGTGAATGACCGTGCCGAACATTATTTAATTATAGGTAATTCGCACGATCAGTCCTCCAAAATTTTCCTTGGTTTGTCCAATTATATGTTTCGCTGTGAGAACCAATTTTCACGTGAGCTTTATAATTTGCGCATCAAGCACACCCATCGTTTGGAGATGACAGACGAAGATATCCGTGTGATGCTGAACAACTATGAGCAGGGCAAATGGGAACAAATGCAGTTGTCCAAGGAGTTGGCGAATCGCGAAATCGGCAAAGATGAAATCTATGATTTTCTGGAATACATGTTTCCCGAACCTAAAGTAAACGAACGAACAATAAATAGGGAGATCGATTCACTGCGTAGTTCAAGAAAAAGACGACGTGAAATGATGCAATCCATTCAAGGCGAAATGAAGGACTTGGGCACAAATGCGTGGGGTTTGTTCAATGGCGTTACTTTTTATACGTCAAACCGTATGAGAGGAAATGCGGGCTTTGGCAATACCAATGGAACGGCCCAACAATTGAATGCCCGTGCGTGGGAATATTGCACTAAACTTGTTCGCGAACGCGAGGATATGCGTCGAGTTAGGCGGGAGGAATAAAAAATATCAAGAGTTAATGTATTGAATTACAATAAGATGTGTTTTATTTCGAAAAAATATCAAAAAAGATTGTTACTTATTTAAAAGTCATGCGTTAACAGCACGGCGTGTAAAATCCCACCCCCCTTTACTATAGAATTTCTACTTATTTCTCTCCGGAGCGATAAGGATTAGATGTGTCCTTCCCTGGTTTCAGTTATGGATCATATCACATGGTGTATGCCTTATACTATGGGTATATGATTGTGACTAAAAATCAGGGAAGTCGGCACTCGATTTTAGAACACCTATATATGGGGGGTAACCTTTAGGTACTGCAAACAACTAAAACAACTGGTATATGGAAAGAAGAATGATGGAAACAATGGAGCAAGCGGTGTTGAACAACGAAGCGATGGTAAGAATGACGGCAAAAAAATTCCTTGCGAAAGGGTATGAATACTGGTTGGATGATGTTGTACAGGATGTAATACTTAAGGCCTGGACGCGCATTGGTCAATACAATGAAGGGATAGGCACCTTGAGTTCATGGATGTATACGATGACGCGCAACCATTGCTTTGATTTAATGGAGCGCAAAGGAAATTCCTTGTCGATTCGTGTCGGTACGGATGATTTAAAAAATTTGTCCGACTCAACGTCTTTCTCGGATGAATACGGAGTGGATAGTAAAACGCTTCGAAAAGCGCTTGAAAGGGTAGGGGAGCGCGACCGGATTGTCCTAACGCTGAAATACTATTTCGGTTATAGCGGGAAGGAAATTGCGGTGTTAATGAATATTCCTGAAACGAATATTGGAATGACGGTCATGCGGGCGAAAGACCGATTGAAACGAATTCTCGTCGGCTGGGGTACTGAGTACTAACTAACCTGAAGCTGTGGTCACTGTTGGGCGATGAAATATCGCCCACGGGGCCAACTTTTACCCCAAATTAAACTTTGTAACCACTAATAATTTATAGATCTATGACGATTGCGCAAGCGCTTAAACTAAAGAACAAGAAAGTAGCATTGCTACACACACTTTGGGACCGATTGAATAAAAACAATTCGGTGCTTGAAGGAAACAGACGGTCTTATGACCCCGTTGAACTCATGGCTACAATAGAGGCCGAGATTGACGCCTTGACTGACTTAAAGACACGCATACACAACGCTTCCGCACCAGTACGCCGTGAAATTTTTCTCATGTCTGAATTAAAAAATAAAGCACTCAAATTGAAATTCCTGAATACCTCTGAAGGTCCAGTACACGATAAATACGATGGCACAGTAACAAGACGCATTGCCATACTTCCGGTTGAACAAATAGACTCACTCACGGAAGCTACACAGCAAGAAATAGAGTCACTTCAAGAGGTATTGGATAAATTCAACTATTCGACTCAAATATAACACTCTCCTTTTTTAGAGAAGTCGTTTGCCGAAAGCCCAAAATAAGTCAGGTGCCATCTATTCATCGACGATCACAGATGATGTATTTCGATTACTTTAATTAGATCCGAAATTCAAGATTCAAGGTTTCACGATTCATAAAGCACACATTCAAGACACATATATCTGAATTATTTTGCCTGGAAGTGAGCGGCATCTCTTTTTTTCTTCTCAAATAGTCCATCCAACATGAGGTAAAACCGCTATTTCGTTGTATTTTGCTTAAAATACATGTCATGAGTTTCCAAATGTCAGATACAGACACCCTTGTCGCAAAACCCAAAACCAAAATAAAGATTTCGGTGAAACCGAAAATCGAAGAGGAACGTCAAGTGATTGTTCATTGCTCTATTCCCTGTGAATTCGGAATGGGAGTTCGCATTTGGAAAACGACCTACCTCATATGTGATGACGGACAAAGAATTCAGTTGGTGCATTGGGATGGAATTTCACTCGCACCACAATGGACTAGGATCTTCCACAATGGCGTGTATAACTTCACCCTCATCTTTAAAGGTCTGCCTAAAGGATGTAAATCATTCACTTTAAAAGAGGAAATTCCTGAACCCGGCGGATTTATCGTTCCAGATATTTCCCGAAACAAAACAGATGTGTATCGGGTAACTATCTAAAAAAATGAATGAATTACGCCACAGCATTCAATGCGCGAAGTTTCTCAATCGCATTTGCCGAATAAAAATTTTCAATACGATACGCTTTAAACGAGACTAAAATGTCGTAAGGGTTTGGTCCTTTGAGATAGAAAAAGTGGTATGCCGACCATTCGCAGTAGAAAATATAACCGCCTGGATCTTTCCTTTTGAGGTTTAACTCAGTTACATGACTGTCCTCAAACACATAAGTGAGATCGTATCGATGGCAAATCAGCGCAACTTTTTTCATGAATAACCTCCATGCGATATAGCGTGTCGCGAATGCAGCAAGAATAAGGAGATATATAGGAATCATAGCTCAGTGTTTAAAGAACACTTGACATACGACTGTGGGACATAATTCTAACTATTTTTAATGTTTTTGATAAATATTGTTATTTATTAAACAAGGATGCGTAAGGATAACGCTTGACCAGAAACCGGAATCTGGTATTAAGTTCTTTGTTTCTTGTTTTCTTTTTTTTGTTTCACTTAAACGATGTATGTCTATGGCTGTAAGATTGGTTGATTGTGGTATTCCTAATTTTGAATTGAAAAAGAAGCGTTATGAGCTTCAAGAGTCGAACGAAGAAATCCTTGTCCCAGAGGAATTAACTTCAAAAAAGAAAAAAAAGTACGCATATAAAGAGGATCTTGAAGGTCAATTAGCGCTTTATAAAAAAATTCTACAAAAGATTCCTACTACCCCAGGGAAATTGATGTTGATTTCTGGCACTGACTCAAACATTAAAATCCTTGAGATTTTGACTTCTGATTACGCTTTGAGAGAAGATTTTCGGACCTCAAAAAAGAAAGTTGACGAAGTGGAGTTAGATCGGTTTAATTGGTTAATGTTTAAATTGAAAAAATGTGACCATCACTCGATTCGGTTTGTTTTAGCATTTGAAGTTTAATGGTTTTGCCCTCGGATTCCGGCCCGAGGGCATTTTTTTTGACTGATCAGTCGGTAGTTGATCAGTCGGTGGATTTTGTTCTTTTTCAGTCTCTACTTCGACAATCGACACGTATTTTATTTACCGGTTTTTTATCCCTGAAAATTCAATAAAAATTACCTGCTTCCTAGTCGATGTTGACAACTTTTTATCGCTGAAATTGCAATGCAGTGTATCTTTGAAGTCATCTGCAAAAGCACACTACATGACCTCCCAACAAGAAGAGAAAATCACAGAGCTGATTCGTAAATACAATGATATCTTATTGATATCGATGCGTTTGGCTGTTGCTGAGGATTTTGTCAACCTGTTGATTTTAAATCGCGATGATAAAGAATTTGAGCTTAATGACTTACTTGACAATAAGGAGGAATTGACCAATCATATTATGAAACAATTCCTTAAATTCAATAGTTCTCCTATTTTAGAAGAACTGAGAAATCAACCTACTTCAATGCCAAGTATGCGCAAGAAATCTGCTCCTCGAAAGAAGAATTAATCGCAGGTCATGCCATCAGTGAAATGCACCTTGGTGATGGTAATTCTCACTTTTGTGGCGTCATTTACCCAGTTACTTTCTAAATCTATGGCGGTCGATTTTGGCGCAATGGGTGAAATGAAATTTCCAGAGCTCCAAGATCCATCTCTCACTCCCTTTTGCTCATTGAAATTATCGTAAAAGGTCGCTTTCCATTTTAAGGCATCAACACTGCGGCTAGCGTTGTTTTTGAATTCGACATAATACCCGATGTTCTTGCCGAGTACATTTTGTGTGTATGCTTTTGAAATGCTGATGTTGCACATGCCTTCGTGAGTGGGCGATGTTGCGCTGCTAAACATAATAAAGCCCATTATACTAGAGGCCAAAATAAATCTTTTCATCGTCGTTCGTTCTATTCTGTTACTCTTCAACTTCCTCCTCAAACGATTTTTTAAATTCTGGGTACAAATTCCCATACACCCATTGATAAACTCTTCGTGTATTCAAGGTGGAAATCCATTCCGTTTCTTCGTCATACACATTTTCTTCGGACGCCTCAAAAATCACTTTATCAGGTAATCCTCCAGGATCTGTGGGGAATACAAGCCGTTCTTGCAAGGAATACACTCCGCCATCTCCCACCTCAAAAAGTGTAGCCATCAAAGACAATTCACCCGAATTCCATGTGTAATAATCAAGGCCTCCATTGACTCCACAGGCCTCGGCGAAATGGTCCACAACGAGGAATGCGGTAACACTATCCAGTCCATGCGTGTCTTCCAAAGAAACATTACAGGCATTGCTGTACATGGTCAAGGGCATTGTTTGGACAAGTTCATTCCCGCTGTATTCGCTGTAGTTCAAATCGTATTGACGGTCTGCATTCAACGCAAATTGAAAAAGCATGATGGACTTACTTGGTGCATGGATCAACTGTTTTGCGGCGAGATGTTTTCGCTGAATGAATCCCTTTTTGCCTTTAAAGTTGACATGGAGAAACTCGTTCGAATTGTATGCAATGGAGAAATCCTGTTCGCGTGCTGAGGCAATGGTAATCACTTGATTTAATCTGATCTCCGCCACTAATTTTGACATCGTGTTTGGACTGGAAAACATAGGGATATTGTCGTGGAAGGCATATACCGTATCACCTTTCGCGAATCCATTGTAGGGATTGAGATAGTCTTGGGAATAAGCAAATGAACTCGTTATTATAGACAATAAAAAAGAAAAGAAAGAAATGAATTTCATCAGAATAGATTTATTGTAAACTGAAAGTTATTGGAATTTTGTAACTACTTCGGACTACTGTTCCATTGCAAACAGCGGGCACCCATTTTGGCGATTTGACAAACACGCGCATTGCCTCTTGGTCAAGTTCAGGTGACACGCCGCGAACGACCTTCACATGAGAAAGGTTCCCATCTGTTTCAATAATGAATGAAAGATAGACTCTACCTGATTCATTTCTATCCAAGCTGACTTCTGGATAGCGAATGGTTTCTCTGATGTACTTCATTAAACCTTCGTTGCCACCGGGATAACTGGCCTCAACAAAATTGGTATCGCTACAAGGTTTATTTCCTATTGAATCCGCTTTCCCATATTTAATATCATCCAGCTTTAGCCGTTCCAAATTCATTTTAGCACCGGGAACCATCTCAATATTTACGAAGCAGTTTTCCGCTTTGTTGAGAGAAACAGGTACCATGGTGGAGGCATAATTTTCCGTTTCATCTTGAGCTGTTATCGAAAAGGATTTTTGGGATAAAACTAAATTGCAGATTCCATTCACATCTGTTTTATTTCCAATGACTGATGTACCGTTCATTGACGTTATTGAGATGTTCTCTAAAGGAATTCCATCAATGGAACGTACGACTACTTTTACTTGAAAAGATTTCTGTGCAAGAGAAACAATAGAGGAAGTGAGGCACAGAATGAAGATGATGAAGCGCATAACACAATGAATTTTTTGATGAAAATACGCGTTTTTCAGATTAAAGCGTCTTGTGAAGGCAGGGAAACTATTCAAACAAGGGCGTTGTCGAATTTGAAAAGGTTGGTTTCCTGCTGATCTTTTCTACCTTTGTGTTCCCGGGTAATTAGCTCAGTTGGTTTAGAGTACTGCCTTGACAGGGCAGGGGTCACTGGTTCGAATCCAGTATTACCCACAAAACAGAGTGAGAGCGGTTCACTCCACTCTGTTTTTCTTCGCTCTTTACCCTTTGATAGACAAAAGACCGCCTGCCAAAGCAGACTGATAGACAAAAGACCGCTTTGCTGAAAGACTCGATTGTTCTTCGAAGGGCCAAATTGGTAATTCGTCACTCATCACTCATAACCCGCAACACGAGTCTTCACATTTTTTTAATCTCAATTTTACCTTCCACTTCATTTCAAATGACCAATTTTGAATTGTGAATACAATTAACCGAGAACTGAGCTGGCTTTCGTTCAACGACCGCGTGCTACAAGAGGCCATGGATCCGAATGTTCCATTGATTGAACGTGTGCGATTTTTAGGCATATACTCCAACAATATGGATGAATTCTATCGGGTTCGTGTGGCCAATGTGCGGAGAATGATGCTGTTGAAAAAACAAAGGGTTCATGGGTTTGAAGGAACAGCAGAAGATCTATACAAGACCATTCGGGAAATTGTGCTTCAGCAGCAAGTCAAGTTTGAGGAAACTTTTGTGGTGTTGGTGGAAGAGTTGCGGAAAAATAACATTCATCTCATCAATGAAAAACAGGTGGAGGATTCTCAGGTGAGCCATTTGTCCGATTTTTTTCATTCGGAATTGAAGCATGAGATATTTCCTATTGTACTGGACAAAAAAAGAGATTTTCCAAAACTGAGAGATTACGCCATTTATCTGGCTGTAAAAATGCTCTGCAGCCATGGGAAAATCCGCTATGCCCTCATTCAAATCCCTGGTGACCTTTCTCGTTTTGTAGTCATTAATCGGGAAGAGAAGTCTTTTATCATCCTTATCGACGACATCATTCGTACGCATCTAAAGGAAATTTTTAGCATTTTCGAGCCGCATGAAATAAGTGCCTATACCTTTAAGTTTACCCGTGATGCAGAGCTGGATATCGACGATGACTTGTCGACCAATTTTATTCAGAAAATTGAACATAGTCTAAAGGAACGGAAGAAAGGTGCCCCAGTGCGCTTTGTGTACGACAGCCAGATGCCGGATGATTTACTGCATTTTCTCTTACAGTCCTTGCACCTCAAGAAAGGATTGAATACCATTCCAGGTGGTCGATACCACAATTTTAAAGATTTTATTTCCTTCCCGAAATTCAATAATCCAGATTTCCTTTACGCACCGCAGCCGCCTGTTATTCATCCTGATTTGGAACACCCTCATGGAATAATCCCAACGGTACTCAAGAAGGATGTACTCCTTCATTTTCCCTACCAGCGTTTCGACTATGTCACAGATTTATTGCGTGAGGCGGCGCTCGATCCGAAGGTAAAATCGGTGAAAATCAATATCTACCGCATAGCACGCAATTCAGACATTATGAATGCTATTCTTTCTGCGGCATTCAATGGCAAAGAAGTAGTCGTCGTGATGGAGCTGCAAGCGCGCTTTGATGAGCAGAATAATTTGTACTGGGCCAATCGATTGAAAGAGTTTGGTGTGAAAGTCATTTATGGTGTTCCAAACATGAAGGTACATTCGAAATTGCTTCAAATTACCCGCATGAACCGCACAAAGGAACAATTGATTACCTATGTGGGAACGGGGAATTTTAATGAGAAAACCTCCCGTATTTACTCGGATATGTGTCTTTTGACCAGCAATACGCAAGTGTCGCAGGAGGTAAGAAAAGTATTTCGTCTCCTTGAAAATAATTTGGAGCGTCCTGCTTTTCGTACCTTATTGGTTTCGCCGTTCAATACGCGTAGAAAAATACTTGCGCTCATCAATCGTGAGATTGAGCATGCGAAAAAAGGAAAGTTCGCCGGGATGCGCATTAAATTGAATAACCTTACCGATCCAGAAATTATTGAAAAACTCTATCAAGCGAGCAAAGCAGGAGTAAAGATTGATATGATTATCCGAGGAATCTGTTGTTTAATTCCCGGACAAAAAGGATTGAGCGAAAACATTACAGTAATAAGTATTGTTGACCGCTACTTGGAACACGGCCGTTTTATGATTTTTCAAAATGACGGCAACCCGACCTACATCATCACAAGTGCTGACTTCATGGAGCGTAATTTAGACAATCGCATCGAAGTGGGGGTACAGGTATCGGATGTATTCATTCAGCAAGAACTCGATTTACTTTTCGACTACCAATGGCGAGGCAGTGTAAAGGCACGTTTAATCAGTGCAGACTTTTTAAATAGCTACCACAAGAGAGATTTACCGCCTTTTCATGCACAAATGGAAATCTACCAACATTTTAAATGGCTTGCTGAGGGGAGTGTAGATCAAGAGTAAAATTCACCACCCTTCCTCAATCCATTAATTCTTTGCAGAGTTTTCAACGAATGGTATTTTCCTTCATTCAGTTCTGTATTTTTGCGCTTTATTTGACAAGGAAATGAAATTTGGAGCAATTGATATAGGAACGAATGCAGCGCGACTTCTCGTAGGAGAAGTGGACAAGAATAAGCAGCGTTTGTATGTCAAAAAGGTTTCTTACACACGAATTCCGTTGCGTCTAGGTGAAGATGTTTTCGATAAAGGGAATATCTCAAAAAAGAAGGGCAATGACTTCGTGAAGACCATTCAGGCCTTTCGATTGATTAGTGAAATTTTCGAGGTTCATTCCTTGCGCGCAGTTGCGACCTCAGCTATGCGTGAAGCGAAGAATGCAGATAAAATTCTGCAAAAGATTCAAAAAGAAACGGGCGTAACCATTGAAATAATTAGCGGACAGGAGGAAGCCGATTTAATTTTTGGAAATTTTGAGGTGTTGGACATTGACCGGGAGATTCCGTTTATTGTGATCGACGTTGGGGGAGGAAGTACAGAAGTAAGCATCTTCGAAAATGGCCATCTGATTTCTTCGCGTTCGTTTGAAATCGGGACACTGCGCGCATTGAAAGGAAAGGTAGATGCCGCTGTATGGGATCTTTTGCACGATTGGATCGATGAAAATGTCGATATGACTCGACCACACCAAATTTTTGGGACAGGTGGTAACATCAATAAAATTCATAAAATCCTTGGCGCCAAACAAAATGAATCCGTTAGTGTCCTTGATATTCAGGCCTTGCATGATCAATTGGAACCATTGTCCGTTAAAAAGCGTGTTGAATTGTTTCAGCTCAAGCCCGATCGTGCGGATGTGATTGTTCCTGCCATGGAAATATATTTGTTTATCCTCAATCAACTTGGTTGTTCGGAGCTATTCGTCCCCAAAGTTGGACTTTCTGACGGCATGATCTTGAAGATGCATCAAGGGTATGGAGGGTGAGAGATTGAAAAATTAAGAATTAAGAATTAAGAATGAAAAATTGCTTATCCTCATGCTTAACTTGTAAATCCTCATTCGTAATTCGTCATTGGTAATTCTCCTTTGAATTGTTAATTTCAGTTAAAACCATGTAACGCTTGTTACTTTTTAAGTTTTAGTGGGTTTAAGTAGCATGAAAAAAACGATT
>CANGIC010000001.1 GCA_947453795.1 Flavobacteriales bacterium | reverse complement strand
GCTTAACGACCCAAAGGTTTGGGACACAGAAAGTAAAAATGTACTTAGGAAATTAACAATCAATGAATAGTGTATTAACCCCTATAGAATATTCACTTCGCGCTCCAAGGTAACGCCAAACTTCATTTCGACATCTGCGATAATTCGTGACGAAAGTTCATATACTTCATGTCCAGTCGAACCCCCATAGTTGACCAAAACAAGCGCTTGTAAGGTGTGAACGCCGTACGTTTTTTCTGTAAACCCTTTCCACCCGGCCTTCTCAATTAACCATCCCGCAGCCAACTTGCATTTGCCTGCTTCTGCTGGATAATTCGGAACGTCAGGTTCAGTCACCTTGATTTTTTTCATGACCTCCAAATCAACAACAGGATTCTTGAAGAAACTGCCCGCATTTCCCAATACTTTTGGATCAGGTAGCTTACTGCTCCGAATGGCAATGACTGCCTTGCTGATCTCTTGAATACTCGGCTGTGTAATGCCCATTTTTTTCAATTCGGCATCAATGGCTCCATACGAAGAATTGATTTTTGGATGCTTGCTCAAACGAAAGGTAACGGCTACAATCACATATTTGCCTTTCAGTTTTCGTTTAAAAACACTCTCGCGGTAACCAAATTCACATTGGTCTAAATCAAAGGTATGAATATCCCCCGTGGCGATGTGATAGGCCTCTAGGGAATGGAAAACATCTTTAATTTCAACACCATAAGCACCAATATTCTGCATTGGACTCGCGCCAACACTCCCTGGAATTAAACTCAAATTTTCAACACCACCAAGATTTAATTCGAGGCACTGAAGCACGAATTCATGCCATACCATGCCGGAACCAACCTTGACATAAGCAAAGGAGTTATCTTCCCATTGCACTTCAAAGCCCTGAATTTCATTCCGTAACACAAGGGCGTCAACATCCTTGGTGAACAACACATTGCTGCCACCACCCAAAATGAGCAGGTCTTTAAACGCATTCCCATGAAGAAGGGTGCGCAATTCGGAAACAGATGAAAAACGCGCAAAAGATGCAGCGTGAACCTTTATGCCAAAGGTGTTGAAAGGAGTAAGATCCTCATGGGTCGTGATCATAACTCAAAAATACGAAATCATTGGTCCGATAAAACACGTTTATGAAAGGATTTATTCTACAACGACATGTGAATGACAGAAGGACTGTATCTTTGTACCATGAAATTTAAAACAGTTTCTCTCGAAGAAATCAATCGATACAGCACCAATACATTGATGGGGCAACTCGGAATTGAATGTACGGAGGTCGGTTCGGATTACATTGTGGCGACTATGCCTGTGGATCAGCGTACCCATCAACCCATGGGACTATTGCACGGTGGGGCGAGTGCCGCACTAATCGAAAGCATTGGCTCGATGGGTTCTACCTTACTGATCGATTTGGAAAAAGAATATCCCGTTGGCTTGGAAGTAAATGCCAATCATATCGGTGGGGTAAAATCTGGTTTTGTGAAAGGCATTGGCAAAGTAGTTCACGCGGGAAAACGCACTCACCTTTGGCAGGTGGATATTTTCGATGCCGCAACAAATCGTTTGATTTGTACAGGGCGACTGACAGTTATGATAATTGCGCGCACTTGAGCGACTTTGTGAAATATCGCCTTCCGGGAAAGTCAATTGTTCGTGTATCTGGACAATTTCAACCATGGAATGGACAAAAAGAAGGGTTTTTAGTGGCGGATTTTTTAGTGAGACAACCACTCATTTTGGTGCCTAACTCGCTAAATGAACCCATTGAATTCCAGTTTTCAACCAAAATACCTCAGCAAACTTCGTATGAGGAGTATATGGATCAAGCGCATCGCATTCATCAAGAAATAGGTGCAGGTTTTTGTGAAAAGGTGGTTTTGAGTCGAATAAAATCCCTTGCGTACGATCCCAATTTCCTATTGACAGATTTTGAACGCCTTTGTGAATGCTATCCGAGTGCTTTCGTGTACATGGTTTCATCTGAAAAGTATGGAACTTGGATTGGTGCAACTCCAGAACTTCTTTTGCAAAACAAAGGAACTCATTATCAAACAGTAGCCCTTGCAGCAACGAAAAAAAAGGAAGATGCAACGGATTGGACAGACAAAGAATATTTTGAGCAAGGTGTTGTCAATGAGTTTATTCTTGAACGCCTACATGCGCTCGGTTGTGAAAATATCAAGAGCAGCAATCGCCATGAAGTTCAAGCTGGACCTTTAAAACATTTGCGGAACGACATTACATTTGAGTCGGCAGCAATTCCCTTGGAGCGCCTGGTTCAATCGCTTCATCCTACCCCAGCCGTTAGTGGATTGCCTCAAGAAAAGGCAGTTGCACTGATTCAACATTTGGAGCAGCACGACAGGTCTTTATATGCCGGTGTTATCGGCCTAGTGGATGAACAATCTTCAAGTTTATTTGTCAATTTACGTTGTGCGCAAGTGTTTGAACATGCAGTTTGCCTATATGTGGGTGGTGGACATACGGAAGCATCGGACGCCAATGCAGAATGGGAGGAAACGGAGAATAAGGCAAAAACACTGCTCAACATTCTCCAAAATCATTAGCTTTGAAAGGAATGATCACAAGCAGTAAAACTATCGTCGAACAAATCGTTGCACAATGCCTGCACCACGGAATGACGCATGTTGTTTGTTCGCCAGGTTCGCGCAATGCCCCGTTCATGATTGCATTTGATGAACATCCTGAAATCACGTGCTATGTTATTCACGATGAACGAAGTGCAGCATTTTTTGCGCTAGGCCTCTCTCAACAATTGGGTGCGCCTGTCGGGATTGTTTGTACATCGGGTTCTGCGCCTTTAAATTATTATCCGGCAATAGCTGAAGCATATTACCAATGTGTTCCTTTGGTGGTCATCACGGCTGATCGTCCAGAAGAGTGGGTGGATCAGGGGGATGGACAAACCATTGTGCAGCGCGACGTATTTGGTAAGCATGTGCGCTACGCCTGTTCGTTTACCGACAATGAACAAAATCCAGATGCACGCTGGTTTGTGCAACGTGAAACGGCAATCGCTTTTAATTGTGGAAATGGGGGGTGGAAAGGTCCAATTCATTTTAATGTGGCCTTACGCGAGCCCCTATATTCGCGAAAGGAAGCAACAGGTGACGTTGGAGCAGCCATTTATTCCTCTCAGGGTGAATTTCACTTGAGTAAAAGTGACCGGAAGGTGTGCGAGCAGGGGATGAGTCTCCCGAAAAAATTAGTGCTTTGCGGTCAACTGAATCCAAATCCTAAACTGTTGGAGGTCTTGAAACTTTTAGCAGAGGATCAGTCCGTGCTCATCTTAGTGGAAAACACCTCAAACGTATATCACCAGCGCTTTGTGCACTGTGTAGATCGGCTGTTGAATGTCATCACCGAGGAGGAAATAGAAGATTTTAAGCCAGATTTGCTCATTTCTCTTGGGGGAGCAATAGTGTCGAAAAGAATTAAATCGTTCCTCAGAAAAAATAAACCGCAAATGCATTGGAAAATCGGAAACGAATTTCCTTTCATGGATACCTTTCAATGTTTAACACATACCTTTCAAACTGACGCCGCATCATTTTTTAGTGTACTTATGTCCTTGAGTTATTCCAAGCATACGGCAAATTATGGATCGAAATGGAAACAGCGCGATTTTCAGCTACTTGACCGAATGCCTGCTGTGATTGGGGATTTACCCTATGCCGATTTAAGTGTCTTTCATCTATTCCGTGAATATCTTCCCGATAACAGTGTGGTGCACATGGCAAATAGCTCGGTAGTGCGTTATTGTCAATTGTTTGACCCCATTGCTTCCGTGGACTATTACTGCAACCGAGGAACCTCAGGGATTGATGGCAGCACCAGTACGGCGCTTGGTGCAGCATGCGCGGATCCAAACCGTTTGCACGTGATTGTGACGGGTGACATCTCCTTTTTCTACGACAGTAACGCACTGTGGAATCGCTATATTGGTCCAAATGTTCGCATTATCCTGATTAACAATCAAGGAGGTGGTATCTTTCGAATCATTCCAGGACCTTCTTCCACGCCGCAGTGGGAAACATATTTTGAAGCCCATCACGAACATCAAGCAGAAAATATTTGTCGGACCTTCAATGTCGGCTATTCGTCTGTTGATTCGCTTGAATCTTTTTCCGATCAAATGCTGGATTTCTATACAGTCAAACCGGGTGAGGGTGCAAAATTGATCGAAATCCATACGCCAGGAAGTGAAAACGCAAAAATTCTCGACGAATTCTTCGTTAAAATGCGTTGAGCCAATTATTAAATTTACTTTTGAAACATAGATACGTACTTGATGGAATTTTTTGAAGCAATTTTTACTTTACACGGTATATTTTACCTGGTTATCCTGAGTTTACTCGAAATCGTTTTGGGGATTGATAACATCATTTTCATCTCCATTGTAACCGATAAGTTGCCTGCTGCGAAACAACGAAAAGCAAGGAATATTGGCTTGTCCCTCGCACTCATTGTTCGCTTGTTACTGCTGGCCTTGGTGGCGTGGATCATAAAAATGATTACACCGATTTTCCCGAATACAGATATCGCATTGTTAAAGGAATTCTCTATTCAAAGTTTGGTATTACTGATTGGTGGTCTCTTCTTGATTTACAAAAGCACAGTGGAAATGCATAGCTCCATTGTTGGGCAGCACGATACCGGAGGGAAGGATAAAAACAGTCTCAGCGGTGTCATTTTTCAAATTGTAATGATTGATATCGTTTTCAGTTTTGACTCTGTCATTACGGCGATTGGAATGACCAACGATCTGCAAAAGGATTTGGGACATGATCCGCTTATTATCATCTACACTGCGGTTATCATTTCCATGATTGTAATGTTGATTTTTGCACGTCAAATCAGTGAATTTATTCAACAACGACCAACCATTAAGATGATTGCGCTAGGTTTCTTAGTGACAATTGGGGTATTGCTTGTGGCTGAGGCCTTTGGTCAGCACATTCCAAAAGGATATATCTACTTTGCCATGGTATATGCCTTGGTGGTCGAATTCTTGAATATTCGCATGCGCAAAAACAAACGAAATCATTCATGACACTAGAGGAGGCGAAGGCGTTATTTCCTGAGCCAGAAGATTTTGAAGATCAGCTGGATGAACACCTATTTGGTTTCAAACAGTTTTTTCTCACCAAGCCAATTCTTACTGCCACATTCAAATCTCGACTCCTTTCACTCTTTAAAATTAATGATGCAGCGGAGTTCTTAGGATTTGATTTTGAAGATGTAGATCCATTCAACTCACCTCATGTGGAATTCTCTCCATTGGTCGAAACTTCTGTTTTACTTTATTTCGAATGGATTGCAGCGCAGAAGCTTAAGATTACTCAGGCGAAAACACCTAAAAGGTTAATCCATGAAGTTTCTGTAATGCTGCACATCCACAAATCTTTTTGTGAAATGTGGGTGGGCGTGTATGAAGATGATAGAGATGTATTGCTTTCGAAACCAATCGATGAGGTTGATTTTATCCAGTCCATTAAGCGCTGCAGTGCACAAGGAATCTCAACTTTTGAGGATTTGAAAATGGCCAATCTTTCCGAGGAACCAATGCTACTTAAGGAAATGAAACGATTATCTTTGCAACACAAAAAGGAACAAGAATGGATGAGCGCTACGAAAAACTGAAAGAAGCACTTTTGAAGGAGGAATGGCCTTCAGTGTATTTATTCAAGTTCATCGTGCCGAACGATGCTGAACGCATTGCAAAAGTGAATGCCCTTTTCAATGAACAAAGTGAGGTATCTATGCATCCCTCACGAAATGACAAATACATGAGCATCAGCGCAAAGGAACTGATGTTGGATGTGGATTCTGTCATGAAGGTATATGAAGAAGCGTCAAAAATTCAAGATTTAATCGCATTATGATGGTATTGGTAGGATTTTCAATGACACAAACGCTACTTGGCGTTTTGATCGTGTCGCTTGGTTTGTTGGTGTTAATTATTGCCTATAAGAAGTTACTGGCTTACCTTGGAAAAGGCGCCATTGTCAAAGAAGACTATTGTGTCCTTTACCCCTTAGAAAGTGATCCGATTTCTGGTGAAGCGGAGTTTTATTTCACTACAGAGAACAAGCGCAACATCATCTTTGAATTGCTCAATGCAGACTTGACCACCAACCAGGTCTTGGCGGATAAAGAATATGCTATCGGTGGCCATATTCTCAGATTTGATACGAATTTGCTTTCAAATGGTCTCTATTTTTATTGTTTGCGCACCGAAAATCAGAAGACCATGAAGAAAATGAATGTTCGAAATAAAAATGTACCCGATTAATCAATTTAAAGGAATTTATATTTTGATTTTGGTTAATTTTGTGGCGATAAATAAGTAGTAAAATAGTTTAAAAATAAGAATATGGCATTAGAAATTACAGATGCAAACTTCGAGGAATTGGTCCTCAAGTCTGACAAACCAGTTGTTGTTGATTTTTGGGCAGAATGGTGTGGTCCTTGCCGCATGGTAGGTCCAGTTATTGAAGAAATGGCAGGTGAATATGAAGGTAAAGCGATCGTTGGTAAGGTGAATGTGGATGAAAATCCAGGTGTTTCTGCACAATTTGGAATCCGCAATATCCCAACAATTTTGTTCATCAAAGGAGGTGAAATTGCAGACAAATCAGTAGGTGCAGTGCCAAAAGCACAACTTACAGCGAAATTGGATGCCTTGATTTAATGCACTTCAACGCATATTTATTGAAACCGTCTCCCTCGAGGCGGTTTTCTTTTTTCTATCCTTTCGTATCTTTGTCGAAATTTTTTCATGGATTCTTTTCTGCGTAGACTAAAATATTACGGATTCGGCTTCGGGATCGGTCTGTTGTTTGTCGTTTTCTTTTTTCAAAACCGAGGATGTTCTTGGCTTCCAGCAAATCGCGTAAAAAACAGTATTCTAGAGCGCATTCTCGTTGTTCCGGATGCAGAAATGTCCGCGTTAAAAGCGAAAGGAATTTCTAAGAATGATCTGATTCAGGTGCTGAATGATGGCGATGTCGACTTTCAACAAAGCGCTAAAAAAGGCAATCCTCAGGTCTATAAATTGCTCAAAGAGTTTAATGGCAAGGAGTTGAGCTTTTATTTTACGCTTCCGGAAGAAAGCTTCATCTCAGAAATCCATTTTTCTGAAGCGAGCGCACGCAAAGTGAAAAATTCCAAAGAGGGATTAGGTACAATCATTCGCTTTCCCGCAGATAAAGATTTGGTTATTGTCGATGAAGGGAAAAAGTTAACATGTCTTCAAGAATCGATGGGATTAATCAATCCAAAAATTATCTTAAAGTGCTTCGTGAAATCTGGGAAAATTGACTTTGCGAAGTCTGATCTACGCGCGAAACCGAAAGCAATTCAAACGGTCATTTTCAAGGATCCCTCAGGACGAACAGCGGAAGCAACAGCCATTTGGTACAAGAATAAAATCAATATCACAGCGTTTAATGTCAGCTTTGCAAATGACTGTGAAGGATATTCAACCCAAAATGTTGATAAATGAACATGAGTTTTTTTATTGGCACTCTGTGATTTAATACTTTTGAAATATGGAATTTTCAGCAGGTCAGATAGCGGGCATTCTCCAAGGCGATGTAGTAGGAAATCCAGAAACTACAGTCAACGGACTTGCTAAAATAGAGGAAGGAACCCTTGGGGCCTTGTCCTTCTTGGCCAATCCTAAATACGAAGAGTTCATTTATACCACGGAGTCTAGCGTTTGCATAGTCAATCGCTCGTTCTCTCCCTCAAAACCTCTGCCGTCGACGCTTACACTGGTGAAGGTAGATGATGCTTATGCGTGCTTTGCGAAGCTGCTTGAAATGTACAGTCAAATGACGCGCAAGCAACCGGCAATCGAACAGCCGTCCTATTTTTCTGAAAGCGCACAAGCAGGCGAGGGTTTGTACCTCGGTGCATTCGCATATGTGGGTAGCCATGTGAAAATTGGCGCCAACGTGAGCATTTATCCAAACGCCTATATTGGTGACAATGTGATGATTGGTGATGGATCAGTGATTCATCCGGGGGCCTGCATTTACAACGATTGTGTCGTGGGAAAAAACTGTATCATCCATTCCGGCGTCGTCGTTGGAGCGGATGGATTCGGATTTGCCCCAAATGAGGCGGGTGAATTCCAAAAGGTTCCCCAAATTGGTAATGTGATACTGGAAGACAATGTTGAAATAGGATCCAATACCACCATCGATCGGGCAACAATGGGGTCGACAATAATCCGTAAAGGAGTTAAAATTGATAATCTCTGCCAAATCGCCCACAATGTGGATATCGGGAAAAATACAGCAATGGCGGCGCAAGTAGGAATTGCTGGTTCAGCAAAGATTGGTGAAAATGTGATGATTGGAGGTCAGGCAGGAATCGCAGGACATTTACACATCGCCGATGGAACAAAAATTGTCGCCCAATCGGGTATCCCAAATTCAGTAAAAAAAGCAGATACGCTCATGGGCTCCCCAGGGATTCCTATCGAGGACTTTAAAAAATCGTATTTCGGATTCAGAAAATTGCCCTATATCTTGAGGAAATTACAAGAACTGGAGCAACGCATAAAAGAACTTTCAAAACCAAACGAATAATGGCTGAAAAGCAACGCACCCTGAAATCAGCCGTGAAACTCATCGGAGTTGGCTTACATACTGGTGAAAAAGTAAACTTGGAAATATGTCCCGCACCAGATAATCATGGCTATAAGTTTCAACGAACAGACATGGAGGGGGAACCCGTCATTAAGGCCGATGTGGACTTAGTTGTTGCTACAGATCGCGGGACAACGCTCGAATACAAAGGCGCTCGTGTGTATACAACGGAGCATGTGCTCGCTGCTCTTGTCGGATGTCAGGTTGACAATGCGCTGATACGCCTCGATGGACCCGAAGTGCCCATTATGGACGGAAGTGCGCTACCCTTTGTGCATGCCTTCGAATCGGTTGGCTATGAGGAGCAAGAAGCGGAACGCATATATTTCGAACTTACGGAGAATGTGCCTTGGGAAGATACAGATAAAGGCATTGAATTTTTAGCAGTGCCAGACACCAATTACCGCATTACCGTAATGGTCGATTATAAATCTCCTGTGCTAGGTACTCAGCACGCTTCGATGTATCATTTGGGTGAATTTAACGCGGAAATCGCAAAGTGCAGAACTTTTGTTTTCTTGCGTGAACTGGAGTTTTTGGCCTCGAACAATTTGATCAAAGGGGGTGACTTAGACAATGCGATTGTGCTTGTTGACCGCACAGATGTGAGTCAAGAAGAAATGAATCGCTTGGCGAAATTGCTGGGTAAGGAAGAATTGAAAATTTCAATCGAAGGCATTGGTGTGTTGAACAGCACCAAGTTGCAATATGAAAATGAACCCGCAAGACATAAACTGTTGGATATCGTTGGTGACCTAGCCCTTGTTGGTCGTCCCATCAAAGCGCATATCCTTGCCGCTCGTCCAGGTCATTCTGGAAATGTGCGTTTTGCAAAGGTGCTGAAGGATCAGATTAAAAAACAGGAACAAGCAGGAAAGCACTTTGACCTAACCAAAACACCACTTTACAACATCAATGACATTGAGCGGATGTTGCCTCATCGTTTTCCGTTTTTAATGGTTGATAAAATCATGGAAATTCATGAAGAATCCATTATCGGGGTGAAGAATGTAACGATGAACGAGCCCATTTTTACCGGTCATTTCCCAGGCAATCCGGTTTTTCCAGGGGTACTGCAAATTGAAGCTATGGCTCAGGTAGGAGGGATCTTTGCCCTGAGTAAAGTGGAGGAACCACACCTGTATTCCACCTATTTCATGAAAATAGACAAAGTGAAATTCAAGCAGAAAGTCTTGCCAGGAGATACCTTGGTATTCGAATTAAACCTACTTTCACCTATTCGACGAGGACTTGTTGAAATGGGAGGAAAGGCCTATGTCAATGGGAAAATGGTGATGGAAGCAGAAATGCTTGCGCAAGTCGTAAAGGATAAAGTCGCAGAATGATCAGTAAACTTGCATATGTATCGGAAGAGGCAAAAATCGGTGTAGATGTCACCATTGAGCCCTTTTCAACCATTTATAGCGATGTAATCATTGGCGATCGAACGAAGATTCATCCCAATGTGACGCTGTATCCAGGTACGCGTATCGGCTCAGATTGTGAAATATTTCCCGGTGCTGTCATTGGTGTTATTCCACAAGATTTGAAGTTTGATGGGGAATATACCACTGTCGAAATCGGAAACAATACGCGCATCCGCGAATGTGTTACCATCCATAGAGGCACAAAGGATAAATGGAAAACAAGCATTGGCGACAATTGCCTCTTGATGACCTATGTCCATGTTGCCCATGACTGTCAAATTGGTAATAATGTAATCCTCGCCAGTTATACAGGGCTTTCTGGTCATGTGCAAATCGATGATTATGCCATTCTTGAAGGCAAAGTCGCTGCGCAGCAATTTGCACACATTGGCGCACATGCTTTTATTGGTGGCGCTTCTTTGATTCGGAAGGATGTTCCACCGTTCATCAAAGCAGCACGCGAACCATTGACATTTGCGGGCGTGAACTCCGTTGGCCTAAGAAGAAGGGGCTATTCAGATGAACAAGTGCGGGAGATCGAAGATATATACCGTATTCTATATGTTCAAAACAACAATATCACGAAAGGCCTCGAAGCCGTGCGTGAACAAATGCCAGACTCGCCACTTCGACAAATGATCATCGACTTCGTAGAAACTTCCGACAAAGGAATTATTCGAGGAATGATTTAATGAGTTAAGAATTAAAAATGAAGAATGAATTTAAATCTTTCGTCCTTCATCCCTTGTCCTTCGAAGCTCAAAGAGCGAAGAAGTGTACCTTGTCCTTCGAAGCTCAAAGAGCGAAGAAGTGTACCTTGTCCTTCGAAGCTCAAAGAGCGAAGAAGTGTACCTTGTCCTTTGTCTCTTGTCCTTAATTTAAACCCTTCATTTTTATAAACATGTTCCAAAAAGGAGAAATCGTTGAACTAGAAATTAGTGGTTATGCCTTTGGTGGTCGCGGCATTTCACGTATTGAAACCGAAGAGGGCAATTATGTTGTCTTCGTGGACAATTCCTTTCCTGGACAACGCGTCCGCGCCAAAATTGATGTGAAACGGAAACGACATGCAGAAGGAAAATTGGTGGATGTAGTACGCAGATCTGCAAATGAAAAAGCCCTGCCGTTTCAGGAAATTTCGGGAGGTCCTTATATTTTTGTCCCTGTAGAATTGCAGGAAAAGGAGAAGAAAGAGTCCACCTTGGATGTGTTTTCACGCATCGGCGGAATGCCCGATATTGCCACAAAATTTGATGAATTTATTGCCTCCCCTATCCATTTTTTCTACCGAAATAAGATGGAATATAGCTTTTCAACCATCGAACACGACCTCGAATCAGGGGAGGAAGTTGACGATTCATTTGCGCTCGGATTCAAGCGTCGAGGTACCTGGTGGAAGGTGGAAAATCTCAATCGTGCAAGTGGATTGTTTGATGAACAATGGGAAACGATACTGCACGAGATTCGCACCTTTCTTAAAGCAACGGGCTTGCCCGCTTGGCACCCACCAAGAAAAGTGGGCTTCTTTCGGCATATTGTCGTGCGCAAGTCCTTCGATGGGGATGCGCTGTTGATCAACTTGGTGACTTCTTCGGAGGGATTAGATCGCTTTGATGTGGATGCATTTTCTGATTTTCTTTTGGGGAAATTGGGCAGACGATTGGCGGGATTTCAACATACCATCAACGACAATGTGGCAGATCGCGCAAAAATTGAAAATGGCCAATGGCGACTTGTCTATGGGGAACCCGTGGTGATTGAAAAGTTACTCGGTCTTTCCTTTGAAATATCCATGGAGAGTTTCTTTCAAACCAACCCGCGTAGCGCAGAAAAATTATATACCAAAGCACTGTCTTATGTCTTCGAAGAGCCCGTTCCAGAAGGTTCTGCGGTCATGGATTTGTTTTGCGGAACGGGAACGATCGGGCAGATTTTATCGTCCCAACGTCCAGATGTAGAGGTGATTGGGGTAGATATTGTTCCCGAAGCCATTGAAGATGCCGTGCGCAATGCGCAGCGAAATGGCATCGAGAAGGTGAAGTTTTTTGCAGCCGATGTGGGGAAATTCTTGAAAGAACATCCCGAATATTTGGGGAAAATCGCGACGGTTATTCTCGACCCTCCACGTGCTGGAATTGCCCCAAAAACACTTCAAAAAACAATCGATTTGGGTGCGGAGAACATTGTGTATATTTCATGCAATCCATCTACACAAGCACGAGATGCAGATACGCTGCGCACTGCAGGATATGAATTGGAGAAACTCTCTTTCGTGGATCAATTTCCGCATACAGGACATATTGAATCTATTGCGAAATTTAAAAAAGTGTCAAGATGAAAGCAGAATTGATTTCCATTGGGGATGAGTTGTTGATCGGACAAACAATCAATACAAACGCGTCTTGGCTTGGTCAGTTGTTCAGTGCGAACGGAATTTCAGTGCACCGCGTGATTGCTATTTCCGATGATAAAGCCGAGATAAAACGCACCGTAGTCGAAGCAATGGATCACTGCGAGCTGGTGATTATTACCGGTGGACTTGGTCCAACAAAAGACGATATTACCAAACACACCTTGTGTGAATTGTTCGAGACTACCTTAGAAATTCATGTCCCCACGCTGCAAAAAATTGAAGATTTCTTTTCAAAACGAAATCGCCCGATGTTGGAGTCAAACATCCGTCAAGCGGAATTGCCCGTGGGTTGCACGATTTTAACCAATGATTATGGTACAGCGGCAGGGATGTGGTTTGAGCAAAAAAACAGCATTATCATCAGTTTGCCTGGTGTTCCTTACGAAATGAAAGGCATCATTATGGAGCAAGTGATGCCACGTCTGCGTGAGCGTTTTGCCCTAAAATCGATTTACCACCAAACGATTTTAACCCAAGGATTGGGGGAGTCCTTTTTAGCGGAACGCATTGCGGATTGGGAGAATCGTGTGCGCAATCGGGGATTTGGACTGGCCTATTTGCCTTCTCCAGGCATGGTGAAATTGCGCATAACATCACCAAATGGGGTAGAAGATAAACCGGAAATTGATGCCTTTTTCAAGGAAATTCAAGGCGAATTGCCGCATTATGTGTACGGCGTCGAAGCACAGACTCTTTCTGAAGTTGTGGGCGCAATCTGTCAAGAAAAAAGGGTGAGCATCGGCACAGTTGAAAGTTTAACTGGCGGCGCCATTGCGCAAGATATTGTGAGTCGACCTGGTGCATCCGCGTATTTCAAAGGGAGCATTGTCGCGTACGATCCGGCATTGAAAATGTCGCTGGTTGATGTCAACCCACATGCTATTGCTTCAAATGGGTTGGTGAGTGAGGAAATTGCGCGGCAGATGGCGGAGCATGGACGAAAAAAATTAGATGTGGATTATTGTGTTTCAACCACCGGTGTGGCCGGTCCAGATGGCGGATCAGAGGAGATTCCTGTTGGGACAGTATGGGTGGCAATCGCAGGGCCATCAAGGACTTTTGTGCAGCATTTTAGGTTCGGTGATGACCGAGAACGCAACATAAAAATGACGGTGTTGACGACCTTGAATTTACTCCGCTGTGAAATTTTAGAAATTCATCACGAAAAAAAGTAGTTAATACTTGTTCGTTTTCCAAAAAAGTATTTACTTTGCACCCCATTTTAGAATAAGGATAACACTAAGAAAACATGTCACGAGTTTGTCAGATCACGGGTAAATCGGTAATGGTAGGGAACAATGTTTCTCACTCCAACCGCAAAACCAAAAGAAAATTCTTACCGAATTTGATCTCTAAGAAGTTCTATCTTCCAGAAGAGGATCGCACTATCACATTGAAGATCTCGACTTCGGCTTTGAGAACGATCAATAAAAAAGGAATTTCAGCGTGCTTGAAAGAAGCGCGTGAAAAAGGTTTTTTGAAATAATCCATGTTCTACCCGTTGGGAAACGGTAGATTTTTAAAAAGAGCAAAATGGCTAAGAAAGCAAAAGGCAATAGAATCCAAGTAATCCTCGAGTGCACAGAGCACAAGGATTCAGGTATGGCGGGAACTTCTCGTTATATCACGACGAAAAATCGTAAGAATACGCCAGATCGAATGGAAATTAAAAAGTTCAACCCGATCTTGAAGCGTTACACAGTTCATAAAGAGATTAAATAATATTGAGTCATGGCAAAGAAAGTAGTGGCATCACTCCAAAAAGGTGGAGGTAAAGAGCATACGAAGGTGATTAAGATGGTGAAGTCTGATAAGACAAACTCATACACGTTCAAAGAAGAAATCGTACACAACGACAAAGTGAAAGAGTGGTTCACCAAGAGCTAGTATCTTTGACTTGTTTTGTATAACTTTAAGCTTCCTCTCATTTTGAAGGAAGCTTTTTTTATGATATAACCGCATGGCGTTTTTTGGATTGTTCTCAAAGGAAAAGAAAGAGACCCTTGACAAAGGGCTGGAAAAGACGAAACAAAGTTTTTTGTCCAGAATCGCGCGCTCTATCGTTGGAAAATCAAAGGTCGATGATGAGGTACTGGATAACCTAGAGGAAATTCTCATCACCTCTGATGTAGGCGTTGAAACAACCTTGAAAATCATCGAACGCATTCAAGAACGGGTTTCTCGGGATAAAGTACTCGGTACTGATGAGCTAAATACCATCCTCAAAGAGGAAATCGCCGCACTACTCGAAGAGAATAATTCCAACGGAAAAATTGATTTTCACCTGCCTAAATCGGAGGGTCAACCCTATGTGATCATGGTAGTTGGTGTCAATGGGGTAGGAAAAACGACAACCATCGGAAAATTGGCGCACCAATTCAAGGAAGCGGGAATGAAGGTGGTCCTCGGTGCTTCAGATACTTTTCGCGCCGCCGCTGTGGATCAACTGATCATTTGGGCGGAACGCGTTGGGGTTCCTATCGTACAGCAAGGTATGGGCGCAGATCCTGCTTCTGTCGCGTTCGACACCCTGCAATCGGCCAAAGCACAAGGTGCTGATGTGGTCATCATTGACACCGCGGGACGACTGCACAATAAAGTGAATCTGATGAATGAGCTCACAAAGATCAAACGGGTCATGGATAAAGTGATTCCCGGTGCGCCTCATGAAGTATTGCTTGTGTTGGATGGTTCAACAGGACAAAATGCCTACGAACAAGCCAAACAATTTTCCTTGGCAACAGATATCAATGCCCTTGCTATTACAAAATTGGACGGAACAGCCAAGGGAGGTGTTGTCATTGGAATCTCTGACCAAATGAAAATCCCCGTGAAATACATTGGCGTTGGAGAAGGAATGAATGACTTGCAGTTGTTCGACCGCAACGAATTTGTAGACTCACTCTTTTCGTAAAATACAAGAATCCCATTTGCCATGAAAAAACGAATCAACGGACACGGACATTTGCTTCCTGAACCCTATGAGATTCCGAATTTCATGCGTGAAAAGAAATTATTCTGGATCGACAACGATAAGAAATTCATGCGCCAAGAAGATTGGGCGCGACCTATTACAGACCCAAGTTTTTTCTTTGCGGAAAAATTGGAATGGATGGAGCGCTATTCCATCGATCATGGAGTCATGCTCAACTTATCTCAAATCTATTGCAACGGTTGGGAACGACAAGATGCAGACGATGCCATTCGCTGGCAAAATGACTTCAATGCAAGTGTTCAACAACGACGTCCGGATAAATTTACCAGTGGATTTGTTGTTCAGCCACTGTACATGGACGATGCCTTGCGTGAAATTGAACGCTGTGTGGAAGAATTGCATCTTTCCTTACTCTGTTTGCCCACGCATTACCTCAATGCGGCTGGTGAATGGTTGTCGGTAGCCGATGAAAGTGTGTTTCCTATCTTTGAGCTGGCGGATAAATATAAGCTTGCGGTGGAAATTCATCCGTACGACGCTGAAAAGATGGTAAAGCTTAAGGATATTTACTGGCGATTTCACCTCGTTTGGATGATGGCGCAGACAGCAGATACCTTGCATTTGTTTACCTTGAAAGACCTTTTGCACCGCTTCCCGAATGTACGCACGTGCTTTGCGCATGGATGCATGCTCGGTCAAGCAAACTATGGCCGCAGACTCCAAGGTTTTGATGGACGACCTGATCTCTTTGAGGGTGCCACAAATCCTAGGGAAGCTCTAGGACATCCGAATCTTTTCTTCGATTCATTGGTGCATGACTCCCACACTTTGGAGTTGATAAAAACACGCGCCGGAGCATCGCAAATTGTTGCTGGGCTGGATGATCCTTATCCTCTTGGTGAAATGGAAGGCGTGGCTAGGTCCTACCCCGGACGGGTGATTGATTTTGCGGTGGAATCGGGTATTCTCACCCAACAAGAGTCCGATGTGATCTGGCACGACAATGTCCTGCGCTGGCTCGGAAAAACGAGTATCTGAAAGCGCCGAAAAACATGCTTTTCAGCCGCTAAATATGCCTGTAAACTGCTGATTATTCCCTATCTTTGCCCACCAAAGTGGCGCACATGTCTCAAAAACCATCCATACCGAAAGGAACACGTGATTTTCTTCCAGCTGATGTTGCCCGAAGAACCTATATTTTTGATACGATCAGACGTTCGTTCAAGACCTACGGATTCTTGCCCATCGAAACACCTTCGTTCGAACTGTCTTCAACCCTCATGGGGAAGTATGGGGAAGAAGGGGATCGACTCATTTTTCGGATTTTAAATTCAGGCGAAAAGGTGCGCAAGGCAGATTTGGAGGCCCTTGCTGCGGATAATTTACCGAGGTTCGCATCGTCATTGTCCGAAAAGGCATTGCGCTACGACTTAACTGTTCCTTTTGCCCGCTTCGTTGTTCAACACCAAAATGAACTCTCGTTTCCATTCAAACGCTACCAAATTCAGCCCGTATGGCGTGCCGATCGTCCTCAACATGGGCGATACCAGGAATTTTATCAGTGCGATGCGGATGTCGTAGGAAGTGATTCATTGCTCTACGAAGTGGACTTTGTCCTCTTGTTTGATGCTGTATTGACAGATTTGAAACTTCCGGGCTTCACCATTCGACTCAATAACCGCAAGATATTGACGGGAATCGCTGAGGTCAGTGGGGAATCCAATAAATTGATTGACATTACAGTAGCCATCGATAAATTGGATAAAATCGGTCAGGATGGCGTATTGAACGAATTGTCGGCTAAAGGAGTTTCTGACGAGGCCATTGATAAAATTCGACCGCTTTTTGGATTCACAGGCACCAATGAGGAAAAACTAAAATTAATGCGGGCATTCCTCGCTGAAAGTGAGATTGGATTGATTGGGCTGGATGAATTGGACTATGTGCTTCAACAGGTTGAACTACTGGGGTTGCGAACAGGCAGCGTTGCGTTTGATGTGACCCTAGCACGTGGATTGAATTATTACACAGGAGCAATTTTCGAAGTGAATGTGCACGATGTAAAAATGGGAAGCATCTGTGGTGGTGGTCGTTATGATGACCTTACGGGCTTGTTTGGAATGAAAGGCCTTTCTGGTGTGGGGGTATCCTTCGGAGCCGACCGCATTTATGATGTCCTCACCGAGCTGAACTTGTTCCCCGAAGATACGGACCAATCGATTTCCTTGCTCTTCACCAATTTTGGCGAAAAAGAGGAGCGTATTTCCATGAAAATCGTTCATGCGCTGCGGCAAAAAGGACTTGACTGCGAATTGTACCCGAGCCAAGCGAAATTGCAAAAACAACTCAAATATGCCAATGACCGTAACGCAAAGTTCGTGGCAATGATTGGCGAAGAGGAATTGAAAAACAAGCACATTCTTCTGAAAAATATGCACAGTGGCGAGCAAAAGCACGTGACGGAGCAAGAACTTATTGATTTAATGATTCCATAGTCGAATGCAACAGTATACCATCAACAATCAATGGATTTCCCTTCAGGAAATCGAAGAAATTTTGGCGCAGCATACCGAATTGGTGTTGGGTGATGACGCACGTGCAGCCATTGTCCGTTGCCGTGAATACTTGGACATCACCATCGGCGGAAGCGATCGCATCGTTTATGGCGTCAATACCGGATTTGGTTCTTTGTGCGATACCACTGTGGATAACAATTCCTTAGGTCAGTTGCAACGAAATTTAGTTATTTCACATGCTTGCGGTATGGGAGAAGAAGTCCCTCAGCAGCTCGTGAAACGCATGTTGCTGTTAAAAATAGTGGGACTCTCCCACGGGAATTCAGGGGTTCAGCTGGTGACAGTCGAACGTTTAATTGCTTTTTTTAACCAAAATATTCTCCCCGTTGTTTACCAACAAGGAAGTCTTGGAGCTTCAGGAGATTTAGCGCCTTTGGCGCACCTTTCGTTGCCCTTGATCGGAGAAGGTGAGGTATGGTTTCAAGGGGTAAAGCATCCTTCCGCTGAAGTATTGAAAGCAATTGGTGTCGAAGCCATTGAATTGAGATCAAAGGAAGGATTGGCCTTGTTGAATGGGACACAATTTATGAGTGCCTATGCATCTTATGCGGTAGGAAAAGCACATCAGCTGTGGCACAACTGGGTGAAAATCGCCGCGCTTTCTTTGGAAGCGTACGATGGCCGGCCAGAACCTTTTCAGTACAATGTCAATGCAATACGCAATCAACAGGGACAAATTCAAACGGCAGAAGCTTTTCGGGATGTCTTTGACGGAAGTGAAATTATTCGTCAGTCAAAAGCACATGTCCAAGATCCATATTCATTTCGCTGTATTCCCCAAGTGCATGGTGCGTCCAAAGATGCCATTGACTACTGTTCAACAATTGTGGAGCGTGAAGTAAATGCAGTAACGGATAACCCAACGATTTTTCCGGATGAGGAAGATATCGTGTCAGCCGGAAATTTTCACGGACAGCCGCTGGCAATCACTATGGATTTCCTGGCCATTGCGATGGCGGAGATGGGTTCCATATCCGAACGTCGTGCCTATAAATTGATTTCTGGAACACGCGGGCTTCCGCCTTTCTTGGCGGAGAATGCGGGGCTCAACTCAGGATTTATGATTGTGCAATATACGGCAGCTTCTATTGTCAGCCAAAACAAGCAATACTGCACGCCGGCATCTGTCGATTCCATTGATTCGTCAAACGGACAAGAAGATCACGTGAGCATGGGGGCAAATGCAGCAACCAAACTCTATAAAGTCATGGAGAATTGCATGTCCTTGCAGGGCATTGAACTATTAACGGCGGCGCAAGGATTTGAATTCCGAAGACCTTTAAAATCGTCCAAGACTTTGGAGTCTTTACTGGCTGATTTTCGATCAATAGTACCCTATATCTCACAAGATGAATACATGCAACCTATGATGCAGCAAAGTGTTCAGTTTATTCAACAGTTAAAATAAGATCATGGAAGAACACGAATTGAACAAGAACTTCATTGATGAAGGAACACCCTTTCAACCGAAAAGACCGCAATTTCTTACGGTGCTTTGTATTTTGACGTTTATTTCTACGGGAATGGATATTCTATCAGGATTCCCGAAGCTCTTTGGTGGTCCAATGAGTGCTGAGCAGATGGAGGATCAAAAGTTGGAATTGGCAAAGTCCATCGATCAATTGCGCGAATTAAACATGGAAAGCATGGCGGTGATGATTGAAAAGTTAGAACGGATGTTGGATGGTTTAAATGCCCAGTTTTATGCTTCAACATCGGTGGCTTTGGTCGTGCTAATGGCGGGGCTCTCTGCAGCCATTTTAATGTGGATGGGAAGAAAAATCGGTTTTCATGTGTACATCGCCTATTCGCTAATTTCAGCGATGCAAGTGTATTTGTTTGTAACTCCATCGGATATCCCAAGCATTGTCGTTATCCTAAATCTTTTGGTTTCAGGACTCTTCATTTTTATGTACTCACGAAACCTAAAATGGCTTCACTAGCCAAACACGAAATATTCAAGAACTTTCAATTAAAGCAATAGTCAATCATGATTTCAGTAAATAATCTTTCTCTTCAATTTGGTAAACGTATCCTTTTCGATGAGGTGAATGTAAAATTCGTCAATGGAAACTGCTACGGTGTAATTGGTGCCAATGGCGCAGGGAAATCGACCTTTCTAAAAATTTTAACGGGTGATCAGGACCCAACGACAGGTCGCGTCGAACTCGAGCCCGGAAAGCGTCTCGCTGTTTTGAACCAGAACCACTTTGAGTTTGATGACATTGAAGTCCTTCAAACGGTGATTATGGGGCACAAGCGTTTGTTTGAAATCATGGTGGAGAAGGATGCGCTTTATGCAAAACCAGATTTCTCTGATGAAGATGGGATGCGCACAGCTGAACTCGAAGGAGAATTTGCCGACTTAGAGGGATGGAATGCAGAAACAGATGCGGCAACTTTACTGAGTAACTTAGGAATTGAGGAGTCGAAGCATTACCTCAAGATGGCAGATTTGTCGAATGACTTGAAAGTTCGCGTGTTGCTAGCTCAGGCCTTGTTTGGTAACCCGGATGTACTTGTCCTCGATGAGCCAACCAATGACCTTGACCTGGCTACAATTAGCTGGTTGGAGGACTTCCTACTTGACTTTAGAAATACCGTAATCGTCGTCTCCCACGACCGTCACTTCTTGGATACGGTGTGTACCCACATTTGTGATATCGATTACAGCAAAATCAACCTATTCACTGGAAATTATTCGTTCTGGTACCAGTCGTCTCAATTGGCGACGCGCCAGCGCTCAGATAAAAACAAAAAAGCTGAGGAAAAGAAGAAGGAGCTCATGGAGTTTATCTCTCGTTTCTCCGCAAATGCGGCAAAATCAAAGCAGGCGACAAGCCGTCGCAAAATGTTGGACAACCTCGACTTGGAGGAAATTCAACCTTCTAGCCGTAAATATCCGGGCATTACATTTCACCAAGAACGCGATGCAGGAAACCAAATCCTCTCTATCGATGGATTGGCAAAATCTGCCGATGGTAAATCATTGTTCAAGGGGCTAACCATTACAGTAAACAAAGGCGATAAAATCGCATTCATTTCGCGAAACTCGGTGGCACTAACGGCCCTTTTTGAAATATTAAACGGACGATTGAAAGCCGATGCTGGCGAATTCACTTGCGGGACAACCATAACAACGGCATACTTGCCTAACGATAATCACGAGTATTTTTCGGATAAATTACCACTTATCGATTGGTTGCGTCAATACGCCCAAACTGATGAAGAGCGCGAAGAGGTGTACTTGAGAACCTTCCTTGGACGAATGTTGTTCACTGGGGAAGAAGCCATGAAAACGGCCAATGTGCTTTCAGGAGGGGAAAAGGTACGCTGCATGTTGTCGAAAATGATGTTGGCAAAGGGAAATCTTTTGATGATGGATGAACCGACAAACCACCTTGACTTGGAGTCGATTACAGCACTCAACAATGGAATGAAAGAATACCAAGGATCAATCTTGTTTACTTCCCATGACCACGAGTTGGTGAATACGGTTGCCAATCGAATCATCGAAATCACACCAAATGGAATCATTGATAAAATGATGCCTTACGACGATTACCTTGTCGATTCAAAAATTGCCCAACTACAAGAGGAATTGTACTGATGAAAGCCCTGCGTGTAAAGAACTATTCATTTCGCCATAAACTAATCAGTTTTGTGCGAGACATCGATGTGCGAGGTATTCGCTTGTTATCGTCCTTACTTCCAAAATTGTTGATTCCGAAAGCCAAAGGTCCCTACATTTTGGAAACGATTCACGGCCTTTCCTTGCGCATTGATCCCTCCATTGACAACGGGGTCGAGCGCAGCTTGCATGAAACAGGAACCTATGAAAAAGGGGTGTTGGGTTTTATGCAGGACTACCTTCAACCTGGAGATGTTTTTGTGGATATCGGAGCAAATATTGGTCTAATGTCCATCTATGCTGCGAAATGTGTGGGGAACGAAGGTCATGTGCATGCCTTCGAGGCACTGCCTAAAACAGCGGCCATCTTGCAAGAAAATATCGACATCAATGCCTGCAGAAACATCACCATTCATGGATTTGCCCTCGGCGCAGAGAATGGGATAGCGACAATCTACGAGAACCCCCAAGTGAACAGGGGAGGAGCTTCTTTGGTGGTGAATGATGGTAGTGATGGTACTCAGATTCCCGTAAAAAAATTGGATGATGTGTACCCAAGCGAAGCACCTATTTCTATGGTGAAAATAGATGTGGAAGGATACGAACCTATGGTCCTGGAAGGGGCGAGGAATACCTTGTTGCGCTGTCGACCGATTGTGATTATCGAAGTTTCATCCGCGGTTTCAGAGGCATCAATCGGTGCATTAAATCAAATTCGTGCCCTGGGTGATTATCGTTTTTTCCGGTTAAAAGGTACCAAAGAACGTCGTTCAAAATTGGTGGAAATCAAAAGTCAGGAGGCCTTGCCTGCACATGACAACGTATTTTGTATCCCAAAATAAAGTATATCGAAAACGCCTAATCGACCAAAATTAGCGAATCATGACTAAACTACTTTGGAGCATTGTACTGGTAAACGTTTTTGCCGCAGGAGCGCAAATTCGACCAAATACAGGAATTACTGGTGTTGAACTTGATAATGTCAAGGTAAATGTCGTCGAACCGATTGATTTTTCAGCTATTCCGTGTTATACCAAAACGGAGTTCGCCCTTCATTTCCCAAAAGAAATCGAGGACAAAGTGAGTCAATTTGTAAGCATGTCCACACAGCGCGAGGAAACGGCGAATCAGTCAGGAATCTTGAATCCCTACTTGGAGTGGGAAATGCGCTTTTATGGTGAATTCGAACACGTTGCTACGGGCAAGAAAATCGTAATCGATGGCTTCTACAACGCCGAGTTCAAATCGTGGATGAAGAATCCCTTGAAACCAGGGCCGAAAAATGACCTTTACCTGGATGAGGAATATAAAAAGCTTGGCGGTTGGATTGAAGTACCAACACAAAATTCATTCTTAGTCCGTTTCGCGCCGCCTGAAAGTGGTGCATGGAGGGCCGTTTTTTACCTCGAAACAAAAGATGGGGTCAAAGAGAAAAGTGCACCTTTTGAATTTAATGTTGTGCCATCCAATGATCCCGGATATGTGCATGTCACTCAAAACCAACGCTTCTTGGAGTTGGGAGATTCATTTTTTCCTGCTATTGGTCCAAACATCAAATGGCCTGAAACAAATCCTTACATGGACCCCGAGTTTGCTCAATTGATGGGACCTGCCTCTGAGAATTACCGTCCCAATTTCAGCGTGCCCCGTGTCTATGAAAAGTTTTTGGACTACATGACCAAAGTCTCAAGAAATGGGGTGAAAACGGCCAGGATTATTCAGTTTCCAGCAAGCAATGAAATCGAATGGGAAAATGTTGGGAATTATACCTCGCGTTTGCATCAAGCGCAGGAAATGGACCGAATCCTTGAGCATTCGGAAGAACTAGGCCTGTATTTGCAATGGAACATGGCAATTCACCTGACCTTCAAATTTAACGCCTATGGGGTCAATCAATGGGATTGGATCGATGACCCAACGACACCAGAAGATGGCATCAATGCCTTCGGGTACAAAGCTGCCTTTGGCTTGGTTGAACCGCTTGATTTCTTGAAAAATACAGAAGCAAAAAAGTACTACAAGCAACGTATTCGCTACATTCTAGCGCGATGGGGCTATTCTACCCGCATCAGTGTCTTTGAAATATTGAGCGAAATTTCCAATATTTCAAACATCAACTACGGCAATGAAAGCGACAAATTTTATGAGTCAAACTGGCCCGTTTATCGCGAATGGATGATTGAAATGGCGGGCTATATCAAAAGCCAATATTATGGTCAGGTACATGTGCTCACGGGGAGTTACTCGGGGGACAAGGCAGTAGAGGATTCAACGTATGAAGATCCATCATTCGACATGATGAGTTTTAATAATTACGACATTAGCGCTCCTAATTTCGCTACATTTTTCACTGGAAGCAATACCTCCAATGGAAAGGGTGGACCTCGTGTTTATGGGGTGTCGAATGTGTACCTCAATGAGGATTGCGCATTTATTCAAGAGAAACACATTGATTCGTATTCCTGCCGCAGTTTAGGTGACTCCTGCCGATACAATGTGAAACCGTTGATGTATGCGGAAACTGATCCCATGCAAACGATTTGCGATACCAATGGTACAGAAGTAAGACGTGCCATCTGGCAAAGTGCATTTTCCGGCTTGGCAGGTGCAATGAGCTGGGAGGCACAACGAACGCCGAAAATCCTTGTGGATTATGCCTTCTTGCATCAATTCCTAGCGACTTATCCACTGCATAAAGGGAATTGGCATCCGGGAGCGTCACAATTGAACAATGATGGATCTTGGTCCTATGATGCTTCGGCGTACAATGCCATGGATGGTGAACCTCAAGCAGGCGCCTTCAAAAATGCCGATGTCATGTACCTGCGCTCCATGACGGGAGATACGTCAATAGGTGTGATTACCAATAAAACCTATTCCGTCTATTCGTTGACGGATTGTTTTGAAAAAGAGCTAGAACTCTCAGATCCGGGCTACGACGCGTTAAAAACTGTCGATTTACGTAAAGAAGGACTGAAAATAAAAACAGCCACGAGAGGGAAATACCTAGTTCGGTTTTATGCGACAACGGACCCCACAAAGGTTATACACGCTTACACCACACGTGGAAAATGGATTCGACTTGATTACGATTTGCCAGCAACGAATGAGGAGTTTATGGTGCTTTTTACCGCTCAAAGAATAGTGAATTAAGGACAAAGGACAAAGGATAAAAGACAAAGGACAGAGGACAAAAGACAAAAGACAGAGGACAAAAGACAGAGGACAAAAGACTTTAAGATGTTAAGATATCAAGATTTTAAGACTCAGATTCATCTCTTATTTTTAATTCTTGGCTTCGAGACTGCTAGCGAACTTCAGCCAACAAAGTTTAAAGGCCTTCATTTTAACTCCCATTGCCGCAGGCATCAAATTCCTGAAAGGAACAAATTCACGAAGTGATCATATTTTCAATTCATTTTTAATTTTAAAACATGAAATACACCATCTCCATCGATCAGCCCCATCAGCAGTATATTCAAATCACGGCGTTTTTTCAGTCAGATTCCGATAGCTTGGATTTTTACTTGCCAAGTTGGAGACCGGGACGCTATGAGTTGGGAAATTTCGCGAAGAATGTGAAGGATGTTCGCGTGTTTGATGTAGAAACGAAAAAGCGGTTGGCCGTCGCTAAAATCTCCAAGGATTGTTGGCAAGTAGCCATGGAGGGTTGTAAAGAAATTCGCGTTGACTATCGGTATTATGCAGCGGAACTCAATGCAGGTTCAAGCTTTCTATCTGAAGAACAACTCTATGTAAATCCAGTCAATTGTTTCCTTTTTACCAAGGAGCAATATGCGGAGCCCGTAGAACTGAAGTTAAACATCCCTAAATCTTGGGAAATTGCCACGTCAATGGCGAAAAATGGGACTACGCTCATGGCAGATCACTTCGACGAGCTGGCAGATTCTCCATTCATTTGCTCCGCGCAATTGCAGCACGAGGAATACTCAGTTGCAGATACCTTGTTTCATTTGTGGTTCAATGGCGAGTCAAAACCAGAGTGGGACCGATTAAAAACGGACTTCACGGCGTTTACCAAAGCTCAAATCGAAAAATTTGGAGAGTTTCCAGTTTCTGAATACCACTTTTTATTTCAAATCCTTCCGTACAAGGCCTATCATGGCGTCGAGCATTGCAAATCTACAGTTATCGCTCTTGGACCGTCTTACGATGTGTTTGGAGAGGAATACAAGGAACTGCTAGGTGTTTCTTCACACGAATTGTATCACACCTGGAACGTGAAGGCCATTCGTCCCATAGAAATGAAACCCTATGATTTCACGAAAGAAAATTACTCGCAACTGGGATATATCTGCGAAGGTGTCACGACCTATATGGGTGATTTATTCCTCTTGAAAAGTGGGGTGTTTACCTTGAAGCAATACCTGAAGGAGTTGAGCAATCAGTTGCAGAAGCATTTTGACAACTTTGGACGGTTCAATTATTCCGTGGCGGAGTCTTCATTCGACACATGGTTGGATGGCTATGTGCCGGGTGCACCAGGCCGAAAAGTATCTATTTATACGGAAGGTTGCTTGCTCGCTTTTGTGACGGATGTCAGAATACTTCGCGCGACAAAAAATCACTACGGCCTGGATGAAGTCATGAAACGCTTGTATTACGATTTTGCATTAGCGGGAAAGGGGGTAAGTGCGTCAGATTACAAAGAAATGCTTGAAAACATTTCAGGAATTTCATTCGACGATCTCTTCAAGGACTATATTCATGGCACGCGTCCTTATGAATCGATTCTTGTGGATTGCTTTGAATACTTAGGTTTGGAGATGGAACATGTACCTTCCACCTCATATTCAGCAGGGAAACTTGGCTTTAAGTCTGTGAAATCCACAGCAAAGGTTACGGCTATTTATCCCGGAAGTCCAGCTTGTTTGGGTGGCCTCATGGTCGATGACGAGGTGATTTCAGTCAATGGGTATAAAGTGAATGCGGACTTGGACAAATGGCTGTCCTATTTCACAGATGCGGAAAAAAACCTTGTCGTTCATCGCGCCGGAAAGCACATCACTTTGCGACTACCTGAAGTGCAACGCAATTTCTATTCAGACTATACGGTGAAGTTGCAGGATCAACCTATCGGTTCCCAGAAGAAGGCATTTGAAGCGTGGAAAAAGTAAATCGGTAACAAACCGATTCGTTCACTACATCAATTAGAACTTGTAACTAATTCCCATACTTGGTAGAATAGGGAATTGATAAATTGATTCTCCAGTAACACGGTTCACATAGAATACATTGTGACGGTCATACACGTTGGTGATACTTCCAATGATTTCCAATACATCCTCATTTTTAAACTTGAAGTTCTTCTTTACGGTGATGTCTAATCGGTGGTAGTAAGGCAGTCGTTGACTGTTAAATCCGCCTAGTAGTGTAGATACTGTAGATGGGTTACTTGTGGTATAATCGGTGGTTACGCCATTCGAGAAGTTGTCGTTTTGATAGAAACCTGCCGTAGGTGTGAAAGGAAGTCCAGAACCAAGGTTCCAACGGATACTCAATTCCAATGTTTTCTTCTTTCCGAAGAGATATGTACCAACAAGGTTGATGTTGTGACGACGGTCAAATACAGGATAGTATTGCGCAAAACCATCCCAGCGTGTTGAGTGTCCATACGAGTAAACACCCCACAAGAACAGACGTTCACGGCTGTATTTAATCAAGACATCCAATCCATAAGAAATACCATCTTCAATGATGAAGTCTTTCTTGTACACATCGTCAATGTTCGCAAACTGAGCGATGTCTTCGTACAATTTGTTTTGATTAATGTTGCTCAACTGGGAGAAATACTTGAAATATCCTTCCACATTGGCAGATAAATATTTGCTGATGTCGTATTCAAAACCAAAAATTGCATGCCATGAGTACTGAATTCCGTTCTTCACATTTTTTACTTGTTGGAATTCATTCACGAATTGCGTCTGCACATTTTGTGGTGCCGAAAGTAAACCATTGAATAGGTTAACCACATCTTTGTCGGAAGACGCCGATGTAAAGTTTTGTGAGAAACGACCTCCTGAGAATTTGAAGCGCAACTTTTCTGTCGCGTTGTATTTCAATCCGATGCGTGGCTCTGGAGATATTGTCCCGAGTGAGGCATAGACTTGAACACGTACACTTGGCTGAATGACCCAACGACCACGCACCAGGCGCATGTTGGTGTACATCCCAATTTCTGTGGTGAAATTGTCGGCCTTGATTTCGCGTTTCGCCTCGTTGTAGGTGGTGAATGAGGTGTTGAAGCCATTCAGATTCAACCCATAATTCAATTCACTTTCTTTACGAAGGAAGTAGGTAAAGTCAAAACCAATATCGAAACCACCAATTTTACTCGTTCGCGGTTGAACATTGCTTTCGTTAAAAGTCGTCTCGTAATTGCTTCCATTCACGTGACCTTTTATAAAAACAGGTGAACTGCTTGGAACCATCAAGAAATTGATTCCTCCTCCTGAAGCTTTCCAGCTCAAATCGGCAATCCCATAGTTTACGCTGTCCTGATTGTGAAAACCAAAGGCACTGAACTTTGATCCTCCATCCCCTTGAAACGTAATTTTACTGTAAAGGTCTGTAAAGTTGAAAGGCAATCCACGTCCTTGATTTACGCCGGGATAGAGTGTTTTTGAGGTGTAGTCCAATAAGGAATGTTTTCCCGAAAAGATAAATGATGCATTGCTTGGATTTCCATCTTTACGCTTTCCGAGAGGACCTTCAAATACAACTTTACCCAAGAAAGGAGAAGCTGATATTTTACCACCAAATTCTTTTCTGTTTCCATCGCGGTAGGTAATGTCCATCACGGATGAAATTCTTCCGCCATATTTCGCGTCGAATCCTCCAGTGTATACATCTACATTTTTTACCAGCTCCGTTTCAAAAATGGAGAAGAAACCGATGGAGTGGAAAGGGTTATAAATCGTCATTCCGTCCAAAAGCACTTTGTTTTGGATAGGTGTACCTCCGCGAACATAAAGCTGTCCACCTTGGTCACCCGTAGTTACAACACCTGGTGTCACACTGAATGCCCCTACCACATCATTTTCAGCACCAACGCTTGGTACGCGCTCTAAGCCCTTGGCGTCAAACTGCAACTTGGAGATCTGCACCTCATTTTTCTTGCGTTTGCTGTCTGCACTGGCATTGACTTCATCAAATTCTTTTACATTTTCCGCCTTCTCTAAGGCAATCTTTAGGTCAAGAATTCCTTTGCTGTCCTTTATTTCAATGGCTTGGGTGAAAACGCCATAATTGAAATTGTCAATCTTTAAAATGTAAGAACCCTTGTCAATTTTTGGAATGGAGAAAATACCATTCAGGTCGGTAACTGCACCAGTTACGGTTGAACTGTCAGAACTACGCAGCAAGCGTACTTTTTCATAGGCAATAGGTTCACCATTTTTTTTATCCGAGATAAAACCACGAATCGTGTAATCTTGGCTAAATGCTAAACCATTGATAAATAGGAATGAAAATACAATCAGCAAGTGCTTCATAGCGCGTTGAGTTCTTTTAAAGGTTTCGAAGATACATTTTATTGTGCTATGGTGTATTATTTTTCTATGAAACCTTACGGTATTCTTAGTTGTTTTTTCGCAAGATAATTTTTGCCTTTTCCCAATACACATCCATCTCTGCTAACGTCATGTCGGCAAGTGCTTTTCCTTCGCTAGCTGTCATTTCTTCCATCAGTTGAAAACGGTTGATGAACTTTTGGTTGGTTAATGCGAGCGCATTTTCAGGATTAATGTCAATAAATCGGGCATAATTGATCAGAGAAAACAGTAAATCACCAAATTCTTCTACCTGGTTTTCCGAACCTTTTAGCTCTTCTTCACGGAATTCTCCTAACTCTTCTTGCACTTTGTTCCACACATCTTCGGGATTGTCCCAGTCGAAACCAATTCCTTTTACTTTCTCCTGAATTCGTGCGGCTTTTACCATGGCGGGAAGGGAGGAGGGGACCCCTTCAAGGACTGATTTCCGTCCTTCTTTGAGCTTTAATCGTTCCCAATTGGCTTTGACTTCTTCCTCGGTTTCTGCAACGGCATCTCCGTAAATGTGTGGATGGCGGTACACCAACTTGTCACAGATGGCATTCAGCACACTTTCCACATCGAAGGCCTGCTGTTCTTGACCAATTTTACAGTAGAAAACCAGGTGTAAAAAGAGGTCGCCAATTTCACCTTTCAAGGCGGGCAAGTCATTGGCCGTTATGGCATCAGCCAATTCATAGGTTTCTTCAATGGTTAAATGGCGCAATGATTCCAATGTTTGTTTTTGGTCCCAAGGGCATTTTTCACGAAGGTCATCCATGATGTTTAATAGGCGTTCGAAGGCAATTAGTCGAGGATCTGTCATGGCAACAAAAGTAGAATTTTTCGGAATGTACTTTTCAATTCATTATTTTAGCATCCGAAATGCGCTCAGGATTATTCTTCATATTCGTTTTCATCTCTTTTTCTGCTTTCTTGCAGAAGGAGTGGGGCTTGGAATACCGCCAAAAGGTGGGGTTTCTTGCGGCACACCGAGGTGTCATGAGCCACTTGGCGGTCAATCAAGCGTATGCAGGTGAACTGTCACTTTTTTTTCATCCTAAAGGTCGAAAACAATGGCATGAGGCCTGTGGTTATCCGAGCATGGGAGCAACGCTTTTCGGCGGATCTGTAGGAAATAACACGATTCTTGGAACATTCTGGGGTGCCTATAGTTTTATCGAATTTCCATTTGTGAAGTCCCGTCATTTTCAGCTTTACGGCAAGATGGGGGCTGGTTTGGGATACACATCAAAAGTGTTCAGTAATGAACTCAATCCGAAAAATGTGGCCATGAGCACACATGGAAATGCGTTGATTTGCTTAGGATTAAAAAGTCAGTTTTCTTTCGGACGAAATGCGATTGTTTTAGGAATAGACATGACCCACTTCAGCAATGGCGCCTACAAAGTGCCGAACTTGGGAGTGAATTTACCCTATTTGTCCTTCGGATATGGACGCATCATTCAAACGGCTCCAAAGGACAGTTTGACCTTACCGAATGTAGTGCCTTTGAGAAAATGGTTGTTTGGTGTAACGGCAATTACTTCTGTGAAAGAAGTTTTTCCAACGGGAATGAAGAAGTATCCCATTTTTGCCTTGAGTTTACATGCGCGTTATTTCACTAAGCCCAAGGTTGGTGTGGAGGCGTCCTTCGACATCATTTCCAAACAAGCCATTCAAGCATACCGACCAGAGATTGCCAAGTCACAATGGGATATCCTTCAATTGGGTGTTTTTGTTGGTTATTTGTTGCCACTCGACCAATTTCATTTCACACTTGGAATGGGTGTATATGTAAAGGACAAATACCAACCTGAAGATGCCATGTATCACCGTGTCGGGATTCGTTATTACTTTAAGAATGGGTTGAACACTCAGGTTGTGTTAAAATCGCACTGGGCTAAAGCCGATTATGTGGAGTGGGGACTTGGTTACACCTTCAATTACAAGAAAAAATGAAGCCGATCGTCGTCCTAAGTTTGATTGTTCTTGTCCTTTCGGCCTGTAAGAAACCAGAAAATAGACCATGCTGGAAAACAGCAGGTGAAGAAACAGAACTGACAATCGCAGTTGAGCCATTCACTAAAATGTTCCTAAAGGAGCATGTAGAATTTGTCCTGGTGCAGGATACCGTTGAAAAGGTTGTGCTCACAGGAGGGAAGAACCTCTTGAACTTTATCGCTGTTTCGGTAAGTGATCAAACATTAGAAATAAGCAATGAAAACAAATGCACTTTTTTTCGCTCGTATGATAAAAAAGTAAAAGCTGAAATTCACTTTAAAAGCATTGAAAACATTCATTTTGAGGGCTCAGAATCGCTTACAAACAAAGGGAAATTGAACTTTAGTTGGCTTACCTTACTTATCCGCGATGGCGCTGGACCGGTCAATTTAAATTTTGATGCACTCGCTGTTATTGCGACCATTAGCCACGGTTGGGGTGACTTCACTTTCTCTGGAAATGTCAATTATGCCAATTTCAATGTGTGGAGTAACGGGTTTTGTAACACTTATGGGTTGAATGTCAAGGATTCCATTACGGTCATTTCATCCACGCAAGGTCCCGTTCACATCAATGCGGATCAGGTAAAATTGAAGACGGAGACAAATGGTTCGGGGAATATTTATTTCCGTGGCGTTCCTAGCTCAATTTCCTTCAATAAATATGGACTTGGTGAATTGATCGATGACAATTGATTAAAGCTTTCGCTTGAGCTGCATTAAAATACCAAAGGCACTTTCTACATCTTCCTGACGCACGACAATGGTAAATTCTGTTGATGTCGAAACAATTTCCACGATGTTAATTCCTTGCCAAGCCAGGTGCTTCAATAGGTAATAATACACCCCGTATATTTCATTGTTGAGGTTGGGAAGCTTAACGGTAACCGAGGAGAGGTTCATATTGTGTGACTTCAAGCGCTCCTTAGCGAAACATTTTTCCATCAGTGCAGAATGGCGCTCTTGAAGTACATAAGTTGTTTCTGTAACCCCTTGACAAAGTGCGAAAAAGGAATCGTCCTCTTTGGAAATGGTTTCAAAAAGTTGTGTTTGCGCTGTTTTCAGCGTTTCTGTATTTTCAAAAGTAAAGTCTGTCAAATTGTTCCTCACCAGAAAATCGCCTAAATCACCCATCATGTTGGTGATTTTCATGTTCAAGCGCTGGTAAAGTCCGGGTGTCATGCGTTTAATCGCCATGACAATGGCACCTTCGTTTACTTTTTTACCCATCATCTCCTCAATGTCGGGTTGTAATTTTCTTGCCAATGCAGAAATATTGATGAGGTCCTCGGCCATCGCTTCCCGTAAAAAAGGGCTGCGGTTGATGAGCGCTTCTGTGGCGGTACCGATTGAGTTCATATTTCCAGGTATTTATGTGTTGAAAATCAGATTATGGATTATTTCAGTCGCGATTGAACCAATTCGAGAGCCATGGTCACTTGTTCTTCTCTATTGAGGTTAGAAGTGTCAATGATAACAGCATCAGGCATTTGGATTAGTGGGCTATCTTCGCGGTTTGAATCCAAATAGTCGCGCTCTGTGAGGTTTTGTAGCACTTCGTCAAAGGTAGTTTCGATGCCATTTTGTTGGAGTTCCAATAAACGACGTTGCGCTCGGATATCGGGAGCTGCGGTAACAAATAGCTTGAGCTCGGCTTGGGGAAAAACCACAGAGCCAATGTCTCGACCGTCCATAACAATCCCACCATTTTCTCCCATTTTTCGTTGCTCATCTACCAATTTCTTGCGGACAAAGGGCAGTGCAGCAATTTTGGATACATCCCCCGCTACCTCTGGGGTACGAATGAGTGATTCTACGTTTATGCCATTGAGAAATAAGTCACTTGCTCCTCGTTCTGGATTGAATTGAAAAGAGAGTGAAATCTTGTCAAGGTGGGCCGCAATCGCAAACTCATTTGGTTTTCCGTCAGTGATTAAATCGTGCTGACGGCAATACAATGTAACACCGCGGTACATGGCACCACTGTCCACAAAGGCATAACCCAATGTCTTGGAAAGTGCTTTTGCCATGGTGCTTTTTCCGCAAGAGGAATGGCCGTCAATCGCGATCGTAATTCTTTTAGTCGACATAGTGCGAATGTACGGAATTCGTGGCATAAAAAAAGGGCCAACCTTGGCTGACCCTTTCCTTTTTTTTGGCGGAGTGACTTAGAATCGCCAACCCAATCGGATCGCAGCTGTTGCGCTGTTTCCAAATGAGATCGAGTTCCCTTGAGGATGAATTTTAATGGTCGTCCCACTCAAATTCATTTCCCCACCTTTGTCGACTGTTGACCGCAAACTGAGACCTAACTCAGCGCCAATAAAGACATTTTCGGCAAAATAATAATCAAATCCAGCAGCGAGTCCTAGACCAAACCCATTGTTTTTGGTCATGACTTCGGCATTTGAACCTTTCACAAAATCTCCGTCACCTGGAGCACCTGAATTGGGAGAGTAATCTTTCCAATCCTCGTGTTGAGATCCAAACCCAATCAGCACATCCAAGGCAATGTAAGGTGAAAGGCGTTCCATCTGCGAGAAATGGTACGAACCACCTAGACTAATCCATGTCGTTGCTGAACGTAAGGTTTGTGTTCCAATAGAGTCAACATTGGGGTGAAAGTCTGCCCCCAATCCGTAGATGTTGTAGACATCTTGGGAATAGTTGTGTTGAAATCCAATACGTGCAGCAAAATTGTCCGTAGCAAAGTAGCGGAACTTAATCATTGGTGCAGTAAAAGAGTTGGTTAAACTGTTTAGACTCAGTCCTCCTTCCAAAGAGAAGGGATTCGAATCAATGGGTCTTTGGGCTAAAATTGTACCAGACAATGCAAGGGCCCCAACTAAAAATGTAATCTTTTTCATATTGATTAACGTTATGTGGTTTGTGCAAAGATAAGGGCGATAAGCAATAGGGGACGGTGATGGATGTTAGGTTAAAAGATGAGATTGCTCATGCAGAAATTCTAAGGTGAATACGATTGGAGTTATGTGAATTGTTTGGGCACAAAAAAAGGGGCCGAAGCCCCTCTTAAAAAAAAATCATTTCAGCTTAGAATCTCCAACCCAAACGGATCGCTGCAGTCGCGCTGTTTCCGAATGAAGAAATAGATCCTGACGGAAGAGTAGTTATTGTAGTAGTAGTTGAACCAAATGTAGAACTTGCTTCTCCTCCTTTGTCTTTAGTACTCAAGAACATGAAACCAACCTCACCTCCAATGAATACGTTTTCAGCGAAATAGTAGTCAAAACCACCAGCAATATTTAATCCTAAACCTGAATTCTTCACTGTTGAAGTAGATGTGCGTCCAGCGTCGTATCCTAATCCGTCCGTATCCATACCATCAACTTTGGTTGAACCTGAACCAATCATTACGTCCAAGGCAACATAAGGAGAAAGGCGGTCCATTTGTGAGAAATGGTAGGATCCACCCAATGATACCCATGTTAGATGGTTTTTCGTTGTCACTGTTCCTAAAGAATCAGCCGACTCATTTCCTTGCGCATCAAAACCATAATAATTGTCTACTGTTTTTGAATTGCCCATTTGCAATCCAAGACGAATCGCAATGTTGTCAGCAGCAAAATAACGCAGCTTTAACATCGGCGCGTTGAATGTGTTTGATGTTGTGTTTAAACTCAATCCTCCTTCCAATGAGAATGGATTTGAATCTGTTGGTCTTTGTGCAAATGTTGATCCTGTCAAGGCAATTGCACCTACTAGTAATGCTAACTTTTTCATAGTTTACAGTTTAAATTGTTTGGTCCTAATACGTAATTGGGGACCAAAAGGTTGTTGAAAACTATAAAAAAAGTTGTTGATAAATTATAAGTAATTGAAAATGAGGTTTTTAAAAATTAAAAAAATGCTGATTTTCATGAATGAATCTACTGATTGAAATAGGATTCAATAGATGCGAGGATTTCTTCCTTGGTCGCGTTCTCCTCCGGGAGTATAATCTGAAAGACAGGATAGAGTATTTCGAGCCCGTTCTTTACCCTTTCGAGATCTTTCGTGACCTTTGCTTCCTCAATAAGTGTTGTGAAAATTGTATCCACATACGCAAAAACATCTTCGCCATAGCGCTCAATGTATTTTTTAGCTTCATGCAGAAAGGATTGAACCAAGGGGTCTTTCAAATCGGTCTTCGAAAGTCTAAAAATGAGAAAGTCATTAGGGTCCTCCAGATTTAATGTCGGATATAGTTTTAGATATTCCTCAAGCAATGAGCTGATATTTTCTCCATCAGTTGATTTCTCAGCAATGAATTCCCTTAAAAACGCTTTCTCTCGTTCTCCTTGTTGGTAGCGCGTATTGAGTTGATATATCATGGTTGTTTCAGGTGAAATTACGCCTTTTGCTTTCTCTAAAAGGTCATCTGCCTCAGAGGCCCCAACGATTTTCTTTAGGAGTTTTCGGTCTGGATCTAAAAACAAGAGGGTGGGATAGGCGTCTATAGAAAATTCCTCCATCATTTTAATTCCTTCGCCATCTTCACCGTCAATTTTAATGCATACAAAGTGCGCATTCATGTAGGTACCGAGGGACTCATCAACAAATACTGTATTGCTCAGGTATTTACAGGGTCCACACCATACGGCAAAGACATCAATAAAAACTTTTTTATTTTCCTTTTTTGCCTTGGCCAATGCTTGGGCTGAGCTCAGTTTTTGAAAAGTAATGCCTTCGGCTTGTACATTGAAGATGAAGCATGTAAATAGAACGAAAGACAGAAATTTGTTACAAGAAAAACGCATACACGAATGATATGAGATGAATACACAGTAATTTTTACGGTGTTAATGAAAAACAATCCATTAAACTCACTAATGTGCGAGAAAATAACACGGGTCAAGTTATTATTTCCGCCAACGATCAATGCAACTTGACAAGGTCAGCATGTGCAAGGAACCCGAATGGGAATAGGAGGAAAATCCATAGTCGATAGTGAACTTCTTGAAGTAGAGTCCCATACCGAAGGTGAAGCCAGAAATACCCGGCCTATTCACGAGTTTCATTTCTTGACGACGGTTGTAATCAAATCCCGCACGCAGGTGTAAACTTTTTGAAATAAGAATTTCAGCTTGATAGGTAAGGTGCCTTGCGAACTTTTCTCCAAAACCTGCGCTAGGCACTGGGATTGTATCGCCTGTCAAAGGATCTAGCGTTGGAAGGGCATTGGGGTCATTGTAACTCAGGTCCCAGCGATTGAGGTGGTGCGCCAATAAGGAAAAACGAAATGGCGCATGTCCCAATTTGTACGAAGCGGCCATTTGCATTTCGACGGGAAGTGGATCGTGCTGTTTCGTGCTGTAGCCATTGAACTGGTACCCCACATTTTTCATCATCGCTGTGACCAGCAGATTCTCGGATTTATTGGTGTAGGTGCCCGCTAAATCAATAGAAGCCCCCATTGCATTGTAAATCTCAAGTTGGGAATAGAGTAGGTTAAAATTCGCACCTACCGAAATGCGGGGATTCAATTGCTTGCCATAGCCCACCCCGACGATACATTCAAAAGGCCGGAAACTGCCGTAATCAGCGCCAGTCACATCGGTATAGCGAAACTCTCCGTAGTTGACATAGCGCATCGAGGTACTCACAACGCCACCAAACATGTTTCGTCCATACGCCAACATGCCGTAATTTACACCGCCCGCCAAGAGTGCTTGGTTGACCGAAATTGAGTTGTGCATTTTGGCGTTCAACAACGACGGATTGGTAATCCCAAGGTTGACGTCATTGTCTTTTACGGAGATAAATTCATTGCCAAGTCCTGCAGATCGCGCATTGAAAGTAAGATCGAGCAAAGGAAATGCATAAGTGCCGCCCGTTTGTCCTGTCGCCACTAAGGCACTCACGATAAAAAAAGAGAGGAGGACAATTCTGGTCATCATTCGATCATTCATTTATTTGATTGGCACAACTAACGCAAATATCAGTGTTAAATTTTAATCTAAACCCTTTTTCCCAATTCAATGGCTTCTAAATCGTGAATTCTGTCGGCGGTGATGCTGAACCGCAAGATGGTTTTTACACTGTGAAAGCCCTTGAAGCCGCAGGCCCCAGGATTCATCCAGAGCATGTTGTAGCGCGGGTCCATTTTAACCAACAAGATGTGCGAATGTCCACAGATGAATAGTTTAGGTGCCTTTTCCTCCAACACGTCAAACGCAGGTTTGGCATATTTTCCGGGTTTTCCACCAATGTGGGTGATTAACACCTCCACTTCTTCGCATGTAAATCGATTGAATTCGGGCATTTCTGAACGGATAATGTGATCGTCGATGTTGCCGTACACTCCACGCAAGGTCTTGAATTTTCGCAGTTCATCAATGACTGCAATGTCCCCAATGTCCCCGGCATGCCATATTTCATCGACATCCTTGAAGTAGTCGTAAATCTTTGGATCTACATAACCGTGTGTGTCCGATAAAAGCCCGATTTTGGTCATGCGACAAAATTAAGAAAGTTGCCAAAGCAGCGAACTTTTAAATACATTTGTTCTCCATGGATGAGCAACATTTGGAAGATTGGCTGCGGCGACGCAAAGAACGGAAAGATTCCCGCTCTGCCGATCAGTTATTTCCCCGCATCATCAAAGGCGATAAAGAGGCACTCAGCGCCGGGATTACAGTCCTGGAAAGCACCCTGGAAAGCGATCGACATGAAGCCAATGCCTTGGTGAATCATGCATTAAAAGTTGGACATACCGCTATTCGCATTGGTATAACAGGGGTTCCGGGAGTGGGAAAAAGTACCTTCATTGAGTCATTTGGTTGCTTATTGGCGGACAAAGGATTGAAAGTTTCGGTCTTGGCGATTGATCCTTCGAGTGCGGAAAGTGGAGGGAGTATTCTTGGAGACAAAACCCGCATGAATGAGTTGTCGGTGCATCCCAATGTGTTTATTCGTCCTACTGCGGCGGGTGGAACGCTTGGAGGTGTTGCCCGCAGAACACGTGAAGCCATTTACCTCTGTGAAGCGGCAGGATTTGATGTCATTTTAATTGAAACGGTGGGTGTGGGGCAATCGGAAACCTTAGTGCATTCCATGGTGGACTTCTTCCTCTTGTTGATGCTTTCTGGAGCGGGTGATGAGCTCCAGGGAATTAAACGTGGAATAATGGAAATGGCGGATGCCTTAGTGATTACCAAGGCCGATGGGGAAAATGTGAAGAAATCGGAAATGGCGGCGCGAGAATATGCGAATGCGATGCACTTGTTTCCGCCAAAATCCAGCGGCTGGATTGCACCGTCCTTTACATGCAGTGCATTGCAGAACATGAATATCGATAAAGTGTGGACGACCATCGAATCGTACATGAACACCACGCGCATCAATGGCTGGTTTGATGAAAACCGTAAAAAACAAGATTGCTTTTGGCTCAATGAAAGTTTGAAAGAAATGATCTTACACGAATTTTTTGGAAACCAAGAAATGCATAAGGCACTGAATGAGATGGAAAAAGAGGTGTTCAACGGCACAGTTTCCTCATTTCAAGGTGCCGAAAAACTATATACATTATTCAACGAAATGCTGCGTAAAAATGGAAAGTGATTTTAAGATTGAGGGGGAATACATTGAGTTGATTCAATTGCTTAAAGCATTGGGGATAGCAGAAACGGGCGGACATGCCAAGCACATTGTTGAAGGGGGTGAGGTCACACGAAATGGAGAGATTGAATACAGGAAACGGGCTAAGTTAATTCCCGGAGATCTCATTCAAATAGATGACATTATTGTTCGAATGACCTAGGTCAGAATAAGTCTTGCAATTCTTTTTTGAGGAAATTCACGGTGATTTCACTTGGTAATTCACCGACTTCAGCCACGATTTCAAAAATCTTCGCCGATAAATCCATTCCCGTTGAGGTGGCCGTCATTTGATTTCCGGCGATATTGATGATTTTAATGGTCTCCTCCTTTGAGTTTTTCACCATCTGCCACCCTTGAGGAGAAACAAACAACTGTTGTGCGACATTGTGGTCGTATTCTTCGCGAATGGCTTTCAAAAAGTCAGCTTGTAGGGCCCGTGCAGGCAAGCCAGGATTGTGCAAACGCATCACCAAGCTGTTGGGATGAATGCGCTCCATCAGAAGTACCGAGCGTTGGTAGGCCTCTACACGGCTTGGTAAAAAGTATTTTTGACGTTGTTTTTTCAACTCAATTTGCGCAGATCGAAATTCTTTTGATGTTTCCCGACGAAGGAAAAAAATCGTTGTGAGCAATACACCTCCCGCAGGGAAAATGATTAAAGCAATCTGAAGCAAGGCATCCATGTTGTTGTCGTTTTTGCAAAGATAAAATTACCTTTGACAAAAGATAGCATGTACTTGAACCCATGTGCTTGATTTTTAATACTAATTTCAACTGCATAACTGAACAAATGAGCACTTCCATTATCATTTCTGTCCTTGTTGCGTATTTTTCTGTCTTGATTTTTATTTCTTGGCTGACCTCTCGGGGTGCAGATACTGAGTCTTTTTTTACAGGAAACAAGCAAAGTCCGTGGTATTTGGTGGCATTTGGAATGATCGGCGCTTCGCTTTCTGGAGTGACCTTTATCTCCGTTCCAGGAAAGGTGCTCACCGAAGGAATGGCTTATTTTCAAATCGTTATGGGCTATGTCATTGGGTACATCGTCATTGCTCAGGTGCTCATGCCACTTTATTATCGCTTGAATGTTACTTCGATCTATGAATACCTAAAAGACCGCTTTGGCGTGGTTTCCTACAAAACAGGAGCTGCATTTTTTATTCTATCACGCACACTCGGATCGGCGACACGACTCTATCTGGCCACAATCGTCCTGCAATTGTTTCTCTTTGAGGATTTAAATGTGCCGTATTGGCTGACAGCTGTGATTACCATTGCCTTGATTTGGGTATATACCTTCAAAGGAGGAATCAAGACGATTGTCTATACGGATACGTTTCAAACCCTATTTCTAGTAAGTGCGGTAGTTATTTGTACCATCATTATTGCCAATGTTTTACATGTTGACTTTTCTGGATTGTACAAGATGATCAGTCAAACAAAAACAACTTCCGGCGGCTCGATGACACAAATTTTCTTCTTCGACGACCCCAATTCCAAACTTTTCTTTCCGAAGCAGTTCTTTGGAGGTATGTTTCTCGCCATCGCCATGACCGGGCTCGATCAGGACTTAATGCAAAAGAATTTAACCTGTAAGTCGATTGGCGATGCACAAAAAAACATGTATTCCTTTACCACAATTTTGGTGGTGACGAACTTCTTGTTTTTACTGCTCGGTGGCGCCTTGTACGTCTATGCTGCTGCGAAAGGAGTTGACTTGCCGATGGCTGGTGAGAATGTGAAGACCGACCATGTATTCCCAACTTTAGCCCTGAACAACTTTGGTACGATTGCGGGAATATTCTTCTTGCTGGGCATTACAGCATCCTCTTATGCCTCAGCGGATAGTGCCTTGGCCGCGCTGACAACTGGTTTTTGCATCGATTTTCTCAATTTCCATAAGCGTGAAGAAAAGGAGCGTCAGCGCTTGAAGCTATTCGTGCACATCGGTTTCTCACTTTTATTCTTGGGGATCATTCTGCTCACTAAATGGTATGTCGATGCCAATCCAAGCACGGATTTAATCGGACTCATTCTGACCATTGCAGGGTACACCTATGGACCACTTTTGGGCTTGTTCTCCTTTGGAATCTTCACCAAACGTAAGTTGAACGAATGGTTTGTACCTGTGGTGTGTCTTCTTGTTCCACTGGCGTGTTATTGGTTGGATAAACATTCTGAATCCCTTTTAAATGGCTATAAATTCGGTAATGAACTGTTGATTTTGAATGGTTTACTCACATTTATTGGTTTAACGCTCATTTCGAAAAAAACTACATTAATTTCAGCGTATGAAGATCCTTCTTGATGACCACGGCATGCATCTGCGTTTCGCACCATTGACCTTGACGCGTCCTTTGGGCAATGTGCGTATGGGGATTTTGACCAACGATGAACGCTGGAAAACCTACCTGCCTAAGGCGGAAATTGCGTATGTCACTGAAGGTTATTTGTCAACCCGTTTTCCTGGATTTGAAACACCAAATCTTACTGTTAATGCGCAAGTAATTCCGAATGAGGATGTTGTCGCCGCTTTGCTTGGATTGACCGATGGCGAAATGTTGTTCATGGATGAGCTTTGGATCGGAAGCAATGGCAATGGTGGAGGTGCTCATGTTCAATTCACAGGAGAAGTTCCCGTTATTCTGTCAGAAAGATGGCACATCTATCAGAAAAATGGTCAAGTGCTCGAGCAAGATTTTCAGCTCCTAAGCGCAGGAAGAAAATCACAGACATTATCTAAAACGAATACCCTGATTGGCGAGGTGTCAAGAATATTTATCGAAGAAGGGGCTGTGATTGAGGCCGCTGTGATCAATACGAAAGAGGGTGTTGTTTACATTGGGAAAGATGCCGAAATCATGGAAGGATCGCTTGTTCGTGGTCCATTGGCGATGTGTGCACATAGTGCATTGAAACTTGGGGCTAAAGTATATGGACCTTCAACCCTCGGTCCGCATTGTAAGGTGGGAGGTGAAGTCAATAATGTTGTTTTTCAGGCCTATTCCAACAAAGGTCACGATGGATTTCTAGGCAATGCCTTGATCGGTGAATGGTGCAATTTGGGCGCTGACACAAACACATCGAACCTAAAAAACAATTACGCTGAAGTAAGTACCTATTCATTTGAAACCCAAAAAGAAGAAAAAACGGATGCCTTATTCATGGGCGTTTGCATGGGCGACCATTCCAAGTGTGGGATCAACACCATGTTCAACACAGCCACTGTTATCGGGGTTTCTACAAATGTGTTTGGCGCCGATTTTCCAGATAAGTATGTCCCTTCCTTTCGTTGGGGTGGGGGAAATCAATTTGTTCCATTTAAGTTCGACAAGGCCATTGAATATGCCAATAACATGATGGCACGTCGCGGCAAAACACTTTCTCCTGAAGAAGTTGCCATTTTAAAGTATCTTGCTGACAATTAATACGACATTTTTTCCGAATTCGTCGATGGCACTTCCTTTGACAAATGAGGGCGGCCTAAATAAATAGTGAGTTTCTTCGGTACACACTAAATAGATTTGGTGAATTACTGACACTTTGTCGGTGTTTAGGGGGATTTTAATAAAAAAAAGATGGAAGATTTTTTCAATGGCGATGTAATGGCCATGAACCAATTTAGCGAGGCAGAAGGAGAGTTTATTCCGTTGATTACAGCGGAAGAGGAAGAAAGCATGAACAATGAGGTGCTTCCGAATGAATTGGCGATTCTTCCTTTGCGAAACAATGTGCTTTTTCCGGGTGTAGTCATTCCAATTACAGTGGGGCGTGATAAATCCATCAAGTTGATTCAAGATGCCAACAAAGGATCGAAGATTATCGGTGTGGTTTCTCAACGTGATCAAGAAGAAGAAAGCCCAGAATTCAAGGATTTACACAATATTGGAACTGTTGCTCAAATCGTTCGCCTGCTGCGCATGCCCGATGGAAGTACCACAGTGATCATACAAGGAAAACGTCGCTTTGAAATTGTTCAGCCCCTGCAAACGGAACCGTACATGCGTGCCCAAGTCCGCACACTGAAGGATAAGAAATTTGATAAGGACAATAAGGAGTTGCAGGTAATGTTCACCACCATCAAGGACCTCGCACTTCAAATTATTCGCGACAGTCCAAACATTCCCTCCGAAGCTTCATTTGCCATTGGAAACATTGACAGTCCAACATTTTTGGTGAATTTCATCGCGTCAAACATGAACGCTGATGTGGCCAAAAAACAAGAAATGCTGGAGGAGTTGGACATGAAGAAACGGGTGCTTCTCGTATTGGAACATTTGACGATTGAGATGCAAATGTTGGAGATGCGCAACGAGATTCAAACGAAGGTGCGCAAGGACATGGACCGTCAACAACGCGAATATTTCTTGCAGCAACAAATGCGAACCATTCAAGATGAGTTGGGCGATAACCCGCAAGACCAGGATGTACGCGATTTTCGCGACCGTGCTTACGTGAAGAAGTGGGACGAACGGGTATCGAAAATTTTCTACAAGGAAATGGATAAGTTGCAGCGGATGAATCCAATGGGGCCTGAATATACGGTGCAGATGAACTACCTCGATGTCATGTTGGACTTGCCATGGAACGATTATTCCAAGGACAATTTGGATTTGAAGCGCGCGGAGAAAATTTTAGACCGTGACCATTTTGGTTTGGAAAAAGTGAAGGAACGTATCTTAGAATACTTGGCTGTGCTTAAGTTAAAAGGCAATATGAAGTCGCCCATTCTTTGTTTTTATGGTCCTCCAGGAGTAGGTAAAACTTCACTTGGAAAATCGATTGCTGAGGCACTTGGGCGAAAATACATCCGTATGTCTTTGGGCGGACTGCACGATGAATCCGAGATTCGTGGTCACCGAAAAACTTACATCGGCGCAATGCCTGGTCGTGTGATTCAAAGCATGAAAAAAGCGGAATCCGCCAATCCCGTTTTTATACTTGATGAAATTGATAAAATTGGACGTGGAAACCATGGTGATCCTTCTTCAGCGCTGCTTGAAGTGCTTGATCCCGAACAAAATCATGCGTTCTATGACAACTATGTGGAGACAGAATTCGACCTTTCTCGTGTGATGTTTATCGCAACTGCCAATAGCTTATCGAGCATCCAAGGACCATTGAGAGACCGTATGGAAATCATCGAGGTGAATGGATATACGATCGAAGAAAAAATGGAAATCGCTAAACGACACCTCATGCCCAAGCAAATTGAAGCGCATGGGATTACAAAGCAAGATATTTCCATAGATAAAAAGGTGTTTGAGAAGGTGATAGAAGAATACACCAACGAGTCGGGTGTTCGTGGATTGGATAATGTTGTAGCCAAAATCGTTCGTTTCCGCGCGCGTCAAATCGCCATGGGCGAGGCCTATGAACCAAAAATTGCTGTGGATCAATTGTTTGATATTCTTGGTGCTGGACGTGGCAGAACAAAATACAACAACAATGAGGTGGCTGGAGTTGTCACAGGTTTGGCCTGGACATCCGTAGGTGGAGACATTTTATTCATCGAATCATCCATAACCAAAGGGAAAGGGAAACTTACCTTGACTGGGAATTTGGGAGATGTGATGAAAGAATCAGCAGTCATTGCCCTCGAATTTCTAAAAGCACACAGCTCCTGGTTGAACTTAGAGCAGGAAGTGTTTGATCGCTACAATGTGCATATCCACGTGCCTGAAGGCGCTACTCCGAAAGATGGACCAAGCGCTGGAATTACTATGTTGACCTCATTGGCATCATTATTCACGCAATATCGGGTGAAAAAGAACCTCGCCATGACGGGAGAAATTACCCTGAGAGGTGAAGTACTTCCAGTGGGTGGAATCAAAGAAAAAATACTCGCGGCGAAGCGTGCAGGAATCAAAGAGATTATCCTGTGCGAAAAGAACCGAAAGGACATTGAGGAAATTTCGGCCGATTACCTGAAAGGATTGACTTTCCATTTTGTGACACGTATGCGCGAGGTCATTGAAATTGCCTTGACAAAGGAAAAAGTCAATGAGCCCATTGTGGTCGAATAAGCGGTGTTGATTTAATCGAAATTTAAGGAAATGGTTTGGGATGATGTAATCATTTTTACAGTCTTGGCCCTCATCGCGGAGATTGCAGGAACTATAAGCGGTTTCGGTTCGTCCGTATTTTTTGTGCCGGTAGCATCTCTTTTTTTTGACTTTCATTCTGTCCTAGGCATTACGGCCTGTTTCCACTTGTTCAGCAATATTTCCAAGATTTTTCTTTTCAGAAAGGGCTTTGACATGAAACTGGTGCTCTACTTGGGTATACCAGCAGTCATCTTTGTCAGTATCGGTGCCTTGCTGAGTAAGTTTGTAAATTCAACCTACTTGGAACTCGGATTAGCGGGATTTTTAATGCTTTTCAGTGCATTTTTCATGTTTGCTGGTGACAAAATCTTTAAGCCGACAAAAATTAATTCCATCGCAGGAGGCGTCGTGTCTGGTTTTGTGGCAGGTCTATTGGGAACGGGTGGTGCCATTCGTGGCATGACACTCGCTGCATTTGGCTTGACCAAAGAGGTCTTCATTGCAACCTCTGCAGTGATTGATTTCGGGGTGGACTTGAGCAGAGGGGCGATCTATTTTTCCAATGGATTTGTGCATTGGCATGACTTAAAATACATTGCCATTTTACTTGTCATTAGTGTCATTGGAACATTAATCGGGAAGAAAATTCTGACCAAAATCTCTGAAGAACGGTTTCGCTTTATTGTACTTATTGCCATCTTTGCCATCGCCTTATTCACTGTTGTTGGTCTGTTGTTGAAATAATGCGGCAACGAAACAGTGATTCAACGCGTCTGACTAAAAACTACCTCATTATGAAAAAAAGCTTTCTTGCTGGATTCCTTCTGATTTCTTCAACATTCACATCCCGAGCACAACAGTCCATTCAATTTGCTCCGGTGACGAATATTGACATGATGATTGCCAATATTTTCGGGATTCAATGTGGATCGATTTCGAATGTGCAAGTAACGGCAGCCACAGATCAAATTGGACGGTTTGAATTTGGAAGCAACATTGGGTTGAATAGTGGTTTGGTCATGTCTACAGGCCTTGTCAGTGGTGGAAGTCAACCCAGCACAGCATTCAGTTCAACGACGCTGATTACACCTGGAGATGTCGATATTGATGCTTTTGGGGCTGCAGCCGGACAATCTTACCCAAGTTATGATGCAGGTTTCATCGAGTTTGATTTCACACCGACATCCTCAGATACCGTTCGGTTTAACTACATCTTAGCTTCAGAAGAGTATCCTGAATTTGCAAACACTTCATTTACCGATCGATTTTTATTCTTGATTTCTGAAAATGGTGCCCCTTATGTCAATGTGGCAACAATTCCAAGTACAATAATTCCCGTGGAGATTAATTCGATCAATGCGACTATGAATGCACAATACTACATCGATAACAGCACTAGTTTAAATTTCGTTTTTGATGGATACACGGTTCCCTTGGAAGCAAAGTTTTTTGCGCAAGCGGGTGGAACGTACCACATCAAGTTGGTGATTGCAGATGTCAGCGACAGTGCTTTTGATTCAGCTATTTTCTTGGACGAACAGAATGCGTATTCCAACGTGAGTGGTGCGCTGACGGTGAATGGTTTGCCTGCATCGGGAACCTTGGAGATTTTTAATTTCATTGGAGATACACTTTTAGCACAGCCCATTCAAACGTTAGTGGTAAGCAGTGGAACCTACAATGCAGATAGCTTAGAAACAGGGATGTATCACATTCGTTTTACGCCAGATCCAGCTACTTTCCCTGGTGTTGCACCATTGTACTATACGAGTGGAGATACGTGGTCAACAGCTTCAGTTATTGGCATTCCATGTTTCTTCAATAGTGGTAACATCAATTCAACCACCTTAACACCTTTGAGTGGGGACGGAGTGATCGGAGGGACAATTACTATCGATACCAACTTTCTGCATGCACCCACTGTACCATTTGAAAATGCCTTGATAAAACTGATCAATAGCGCGAACGAAACGGTTGCTTTCACCTACAGCGATGTGAATGGCAGCTATCAGTTTACCAATGTTCCTATTGGCAGTTATACGCTTAAAATTGATGTGCCTTATATTCCTCAACTGACGGATCATCAAATCACAATGGCTGGAAATCAAACCGTTTCAGGTGCCAATTTTGAGATTATGACCAATGGTATTTTCGCTCTAGGAGACTTGGTTCTGAATGTTGAAGATACTGATAATCAATTTGTTTCTTGTTATCCAAATCCAGCGAAGAATGTCTTGACCGTTTCAAATACGATGGCAGAGGACATCACCATTTCAATTTATTCCTTGAATGGCCGCTTGATGTCAACAACTGTAAATCATCCTGGTAAGACACAAATTGATATCAGTCAGCTTTCTTCAGGTGTGTACATTCTAAAAAGCGAATCACATCACTTTACGCAACGCGTGGTGAAACAAAACTAAGGGAGTTACTAGTTACGAATTACGAGTTGGATTTCAAGACAAAGGTCTTCAAGATTTTCGTCATTAGTAACTCGTAACTAAAGCACCTCATGTGTCCGTCACAGCGGAGTCCCCAGATTTAACTAGTAACTCATCATTAGTAACTCGTAACTAAAGCACCTCATGTGTCCGTCACAGCGGAGTCCCCAGATTTAACTAGTAACTCGTCATTAGTAACTCGTAACTAAAGCACCTCATGTGTCCGTCACGGCGGAGTCCCAAGATTTAACTAGTAACTCGTCATTCGTAACTCGTAACTAAAGCACCTGACGTGTCCGCTACGGCGGAGCAACCAGATTTAACTAGTAACTCATAATTCGTAACTCATAACTAAAATCAGTCTTCTTTCCAACTCTCTCTGCCTTTCACATATGGGATTTGCAGGCCATCAAGGATTTTTTCAAGGGCTGTAAGTCGTTTTAGATATTCATCAAATTTGGTGCGTAACATCATGTATTCTTCCTCAGCGATTGCTTTATTGCTGCGTTGTGCGTTTGTTACTCCAGCCGTGTTGTCGTACAGTGAGTATTCAACAATCCCCAAGCGACCGTTAATTCCAGGGAGGGCTTCGAATTCTTTGGCTGTTTTTAGTCCATCTCCCCACATCAGAATAGCACATTCGTCATAGATGAGTCGCAAAGCACGCGTCTCGCTCAGCAATT